>JAYEFP010000249.1:0-17063 GCA_034715975.1 Candidatus Bipolaricaulota bacterium
CGATTTGTACCGCCGCTGATCCTGTATCTGTCTCGCTTTGTCCATACTTCTTCTCGATTTCCTCTTTCTTTTCTCGCGTTAGACTCATCTTCTTCTCCTTCTCTCCCGCTTCCGAGGGAGGGATTGACCCGTCTCCCAGGAGGGGATCGATAGTCTTGTCATCGGTCTTGAGCACCATGCCCTCGACCACAGGTTAGTTAGCCGCTAGCCTCCCGAACCTCTGTCCTATTTCGTACTTCACTCTCTCCTCATCGATGGTGAGGAGCTTCCTATCCCGTAGCAGGTACTCTCCTGCAACAATTACATCAGTGACATCGCTGGCATGCCCGGCATAGACGAGCGCCGAGAATGGGTCGTAAGCGGGCACAGCGTCTACTCCAGAGAGATCCACAAGGACTACATCTGCGTCCTCGCCAACAGCAATCCTACGTGCTCCCATGCCGAGCGCACCTGCTCCATTGCACGTAGCCATCATAGTGGCCTCCCGCGCTGGCAGGACCGTCGGGTCCTCTAATTGTATCTTCTGCAGTAAGGAAGCCATTCTCATTTCCTCGATCATATCCTGGCTGTTGTTTGACGCTGCCCCGTCCGTGCCCAAGGCGACGTTTACCCCCGCATGTATTAATGATACAACAGGCGCATAACCATTTCCTAGCTTGGCGTTGCTCTTTGGGCAGTGAACGGCAGTGATCTTGCGATCTGCGAGGATCTGTATTTCCTTCTCAGTCACATGCACACAGTGTGCCGCGATGGTCGGAACCGAGAAGATACCCAGCTTGTCGAGTGCACGCACCGGGGTCTCACCCCATTTGTCCTTTGCCCATGTCACTTCCTTGCGTGTCTCAGAGAGGTGAATGTGGAGTGGAACACGCTTCTGCTGTGCCAGGTCGACGGCTGCGGTCCATACGTCCTTTCCACACGTGTAGATGGCATGGGGACTCACTGCTGTCCTTATTCGTCCATCGGATGCGCCCTCCCATCGCTCGATGACCTCTTGTGCCTTTCTAAGCTCATCCTTTCCATGTTTGTCGAGCTTATCTGACACGATTCCGTAGGAGAGAACCGCCCGCATGTGAGCATCGGTCACCGCACGGGCGATCGAATCGGTATGGAAGTACATGTCAGCGATCTGTGTCGTTCCACTCTTGATCATCTCTGCCAGACTGAGAAGCGATCCCCAGTACACGTCATCGTCGGTCAGGCGCTTCTCTGCCGGCCAGATATACCTGTGCAGCCACGTGTCGAGGGGCACGTCATCTGCCAAGCCGCGAAAGAGGCTCATTGGAAGATGCGTATGCGCGTTTATCATCCCCGGCAGAGCGAATCTCCCCCGTCCGTCGACAACCACATCATCGGTGGATGAGGGGGGTGGTTGTTCATCGACTGCGGAGATCACGCCGTTATCTATACGCAGGTTAACGGTCATCGCTGTTGCGGGGTCTCCAACAGCAGCGATGACATTCTTAATGACGATTCCCATTGGCAATTTGTCTTTTCCCATCTGACGAAAATTATATCCTTTATGAGGATTCATCGCAATGCCCGATACCGCCTCGTACACGGAGGCTCTCTTTTGATACAATAGAGAGCAGATGATGAACAGAAGAGAACGGATCGGGAAAGAAGGAGAGCGTGTCGCTTGTGAGTACCTACGACAACACGGGTATGCACTTATCGAACGCAATTGGCGATGCCAATTCGGGGAGATCGACATCATCGCCCGTGATGGTGACACGCTTGTTTTTGTCGAGGTGAAGCGGCGCTCCGGTTCTGGATACGGTGGGGCGGAGGGCGCACTTACGCTACGCAAGCAGCGGCGAATAGTAACTGCTACAAGGATGTACCTCGCGCAGACGAGAAGTGATCTCCCTGTGCGATTTGACCTTGTCGCGATAGAGGGGGAAAGGATAACCTTGCTCAAGAACGCGTTTCAATTGGAGGAGCAGTGTACGCCGACCTTATAAGCAGCGTTGTTGTGGGGATCGAAGCACGTATCGTAGAGATCCAGTCCGACGTGACCGGTGGTTTGCCTGCGTTTCAGGTTGTGGGATTGCCGGAGAAGGAGGTCAGCGAGAGCAGGGAACGCGTGCGCTCGGCGATCAAGAACTCCGGATTCTCCTTCCCAGCAAAGCGTATCACCGCGAATCTCGCCCCGGCCGATCTGCGCAAGGAGGGCGTAGGGTTTGATCTTCCGATCGCTCTGGCAATCCTCGTCGCTTCAGAGCAGATCGCATCGACAGAACGGCGGTACATCATAGTTGGCGAGCTGTCTTTAAACGGTGAGGTGCGCCACGTGCCTGGAGTTCTCCCGATCGCCATGCTGAGCGCTTTGGAGGATTATGATGGCCTAATAGTACCCGAGCAGAATGCCACTGAGGCGGCCCTTGTTGATAGTGTTCCCGTTTATCCTGTCTCGAGCCTTGCGCAAGCGGCGGCGTTCATTGCGGGACTCGTGCCCATCGAGCCGTTCACAGTCGATCGCCAGGCGCTTCTCGATCATGCTTACACTCCTCCAGATATTGACTTGTTTGATGTGAAGGGGCAAGAGATGGCAAAACGGGCGCTGGAGATTGCCGCGGCCGGTGGCCACAATTTGATGATGAGCGGCCCGCCAGGGGCGGGGAAGAGTATGCTTGCTCACTGTCTTTCCGGAATACTCCCACCCCTCTCGTTCGAGGAAGCGCTCGAGGTGACACGCGTCTATAGCATCGCCGGGTTGCTCGAAGCGGAGACTCCTCTCATCACCCTACCCCCGTTTCGCGCGCCACACCAGACCATTTCATACGCAGGGATGGTCGGGGGTGGACACGGCCTTCCCGGACCCGGAGAGATCACGCTTGCTCACCATGGTGTACTCTTCCTGGATGAGACGCCGGAGTTCGATCGGCACGTGCTGGAGACACTGCGCCAGCCGCTCGAGGATCGGTCGATCCTCCTGTCGCGTGCCGGGGTGTCGGTTCGCTATCCGGCGAGCTTCACCCTCGTTGGAGCGATGAACCCGTGCCCTTGCGGGCACCTTGGCGATCACACCCATCCCTGCACTTGCACATTGAGTGAGATCAAGCGCTATCGTAAGAAGCTCTCCGGACCTTTCCTCGATCGGATCGACCTCTTCATCGAGGTCCCCCGCCTTACGACAGAGGAACTCCTCGCCCGCCCGCAAGGGGAAAGGTCATCTACGGTGCGTGAAAGGGTCAAACGGGGAAGGGGAATACAGCTGGAGCGATTTCGAAAGAACAACGGCCGGTTCACGAACGCGCAGCTGACGACCAAGGAGATCGAAACGTACTGCGCTCTCGATAAGGAGGGGCGGGGGCTCATCGAGCTTGCTATCAGGCGCCTTGGCTTGAGCGCCCGTGGCTACACACGTACACTTAAGGTAGCACGGACAATCGCCGATCTGGATGACTCAGCTCACATAACAAGTGCCCACCTGGCAGAGGCGGTCCAGTATCGCGCAGGCGACAGCGCCCTGTGACAAGTGTTTGCGCGAGGCGGGAAGATTCACAGAAAATACACATTGTGTTTGTATAGTTACCGAACGTGTGGCTCTTGTATAGACTGGTCTCGTTGGCCATAACCCATAAGGAGGAGAGATGAGACGTAAGTTACTGCTTATCCTGGGATGTCTGTTGATCATTGGATTGAGTGCGGCAGCAGCGGACTTTCCGCTTACTGTGTCGGGGATCTCCATCGACGGAAACGTGAAGATCAAGACGAGCGACATCGTGAAGGTGATCGCCTTTCACGCGGGGGACGAGATTACAGCAGATCAGATGAAGGCGGCGTCGCAAGCGGTGTACGACCTTGGCTGGTTCAGCGATGTGATCCCTGAGATCGACGATACGGGGATAGTGACGTTCAAGTTGACCGAGAACCCGGTGGTCAAGAAAATTGAGATTACAGGGAACGTCAACCCTGAGCCATTCAACATCCTTGGGTTCACGCTGTTTAGCACGCGCATCATGACCAGTGACAAGGCACGCAGTATCCTGCGTGACAAAGGAGTGAAAACAGGAAAGGTTCTTAACAACAATTCTTTAAAGGATGGGCTGCAAGCGGTGATCGATGCCTACGACAAGAAGGGTTACGCTCTTATCATGATCGGGAAGGTGACCCCGGGCGAAACGCTCGGGATCCAGATTATCGAGGGGAGGGTTACAGCAAACGTCATCACTGGCCTGTCGACCGTCCCAGAGAAGATCGCTGAGGACATGATCAACTTGCCGCTTGACGAGTGCCTGAAGAAGGCGGCGATTCAACAGGTGATGGCGAACCTTCAGGAATCAGTCTATTTCTCCAATGTTGATGTTAAGGTGCAACAGGGAGGGACTCCTGATTCGGTGCGGCTACTGTGGACGCTCACTGAGCGCAATCTGATCGATGCACCAATTACGATAAGTGGGATTGACCTTTCCGGTGTAACCCTCTTTCCACAACAGATTGCGGAAGGGAAATTGGCGGATATTCCTCAGGGGGAGATCGATAACTACGAACTGCTGCAGGTTCTGCAGGGTCTGTTCGACCTGTACTACCGCAATGGGTACGTCATGGTGAGATTTGCTCCCGGACGGGTCATGAATGGTCGCCTCCCGCTCATTGTAGAGGAGGGGAAAATCGGAAAGATCGATATTAGCGGAAACGATCACACAAAGACATACGTAATAGAGAAGGTCTTCGGGATCAAACCTGGTGATATGCTAAATAAGAACCGACTAGCGGTCTCTTACCAGGGCCTCATGGCACTCAAGTACTTTAACTCGGTGAACGTGAATCCGGCATGGGTCGATGACCACGTTGAACTGTCTGTCTCTGTAGTCGAAAACGCGAAGCTAGGCGGGATCAACGGATCGGTCGCCTTCTCCCCGGAGAGCGGAGGGCTCGTCGGAAAGCTCGACTATAGTCAGAAAAACCTCTTTGGAACAGGACAGGATCTCTCCTTCTCCTACAGCCGAGGTTTGATAAACGATCAGAGTGCCACGTGGGACGTTGGCTACAGCACAGTCGCCTTCTTCCGCGATTTCAACCGTGTGGGAGTGGACTTCTACCGCAAGTCTGATGAGAAGAGCGACAGTGAGGGAAATTCGACCACGTTCCTCAGTCTGGGAGGAACAGCATCGATCAGCTACCCTGTTATGGATTACACGAATCTTACGCTTGCCTACAAGCACGAGACCGTGAGTGCCTCAGACGATCCAGCATGGCACCCGATCGATTCCATCACAACCGGGCTTAGCTACGATGATGTGAACAACCCTCACTTTCCCACATCGGGAAATAGGCGCTCGATAATGCTCGAAAAGGCGGGTGGATTTGCGCCGGGGCCGGACTATACCAAGTTCAACCTGAGCTGGGTCCACTTTGCGCCGCTGTACAGCAACCTCCCATTTATCTCTGAGCGTGACCAGGTTCTCGCTGTGCGTTTGGCTGGCGGATGGGGGATGAATATCCCGTACTCGCAGGCATACGACTTGGGCGGGCCGGGAACGATCCGCGGGACAAGCGCAACCCAAGTACGGCGGCTCGCTTATGCCAACTTCGAGTACCGCTTGGCGGTGGTGGAAGGACTGACAGGAACGCTTTTCTTCGATACCGGCGTGTCGCTTGATGACGTCAATCTCTCGACGGCAAAGGGATCTTTCGGGATCGAGTTTGGAATTGAGGCGGCAGGAATGTATGTCCGCCTGGACATGGCGTGGGTCCTGGGTCCGGACATGGGATGGGTTCCACACTTCGACTTCGGGTTCAGTCCGATGTTCTAGGATGAAAGGCAGAAGAATTCGTCCTATAATTTAAAGGTGGTCTCAAGAAAAAAAGGAGGAGAAAGGATGTCCAAGAATACAGTTGTTGTATCCGTTGTTGCTTTATTGCTCGCTGCTGTCGCCATTGTGCTTCAGTTCGTGCTCCCCACTGGTGGGGGCCCGGATAGCACTGCGCAGATTACCGCCCTCACCAATAGGGTTGTCGCTCTTGAGGCGAATCCCGCGAGCCCTCTCAAGGTAGCCTACATCAACGCCGAGGATGCGTTCAAGGTATTCACCGACGCGGTGGGTGACCTGCGGCAGAGGGCGATCGACAAGCAGGGTGAGATCGTAAACCTGCAGCAACAATACATGGCGAGCACAATCTCCAAGGATGACTTTGACAGCCAGAACAATCAGCTACAGGTTGAGTTGCTCCAGGCACAGCTTAACATCGATTTGGGAACGATTGACAAGATGATTGCCTCCTCGGGTTTCTCCGACATGGCGAGCGACCTGCAGCGACTCAAGGATGAGGCTCAGCCGGTCGTCGATGAGATGAAGAACCTCGTCTCCACGGTACGCGTTGGTGTGATTGACACGACTGAGTTCCAGAACCGCTATACGCAGGTGAAGAACGCGTTTACGCAGCTTGATCAGCTTCTAACGCAAGCGGCGACGGCGAAGATTGTACAGTCGGCGAATAATGTGGCACTCGACCAGGGATACGATCTCGTGCTGCGTACGAAGAACGTGATTGTCTATCGCAACACCGCCAAGATGACCGACATAACCGATCTCGTCAAGCATGAGCTCGCGTCTTATCTGTAGGCATGATGGCTAGGGATATCGAGGGTATTCGCAAGGTATTGCCCCTGCGCTATCCCTACTTGATGATCGATCGGATACAAAGTGAGGAAGAAGGGCTCGTCGTCGCGAGAAAGAACGTGACGATCAACGAGCCCTTCTTCCAGGGACACTTTCCCGAGCCGCTCCCAGCAGTGATGCCGGGCACTCTCATATTGGAGGCAATGGCTCAGACTGCTGCCTTCCTCCTAGCACGGGAAGGACAGGGAGAGGGTTACCTCGTAGGAGTGGATGAGGCACGCTTCCGCCGCAAGGTGGTTCCAGGTGATCGTCTGATCCTGACGGCGCGCGTGTTACGGAAGCGAACGGGGTTGGTGAAGGCAAAAGTGGAGGCCAGGGTCGATGATGAATTAGCCGCATCAGCGGTTATCTCGCTTGTTGCACCGGTTAACAATGATGTGGGATAAACTGATCGAGTGCGTGCCGAATATCAGCGAGGGGCGCCGTCGCGAGGTGGCAGAGTCGATTGCCTCCGCGGCAAGTGGTTCTGGACGCAAGATGATCGATCTGAGTATGGATCCCGATCACAATCGGTCGGTAATCACCATCGTTGGGCAGCCGGAAGGTCTCCTGGAAGGGGTGCTGGCACTCACGAAGAAGGCGTCCGAGCTGATCGATCTGCGCAAGCATCGTGGTGAGCACCCGCGCATGGGAGCGGTCGATGTCATCCCGTTCATCCCCGTGCGTGGAGTAACGATGGACGATTGCATTTCACTTTCTCGCCGCGTCGGTGAGCGTATCGCCGCGGAGCTTCATATCCCCGTCTACCTGTACGAGGAGTCGGCGACTGTCGAGTCGTGGCGGAACCTGGCGACGATCAGGAAGGGGGAATTCGAAGGGTTTGCGGAGAAGATTACGCGCCCCGAGTGGCGGCCCAACTTCGGAATAGCGAAGATCCACCCCAAGGCCGGTGTTGTTGCTGTGGGCGCACGCGAGTTTCTTATTGCTTACAACATCGACCTTGCCACCTCCGACCTCTCTGTAGCAAAGAAGATCGCGCGTGCAGTTCGCTTCTCAAGTGGTGGCCTGCGTTACGTGAAGGCGCTCGGTTTCCCTCTTGCCGAGAGAGGGATCGTTCAGGTGTCGATGAACCTGACTAACTTCAAGAAGACACCAATTCTACGTGTCTTCGAGCTCGTCAAGCGCGAGGCGGAGCGACGAGGGGTGATGGTCATCGGAAGTGAGATTGTGGGCACAGTTCCCAGAGCAGCGTTGTACGATGTTGCGCAAATGGCGCTGCACGTACGAGGATTTTCTGATGACCTTGTCTTGGAAGAACGAATTGAGGACGCACTGAGTGAGGATCGCTGAACAGGAAATTGAGCGTGTCACCATCCTCGGCCATGGCCGTACGGGCCGTGCGGTTGTCGCATATCTCCACGCCCACGGCGTGGAGGCATTCGTAAGCGACAATGCTGTTCTAAGTGCCACAGATAGACAATCGCTCTCGACACGAGGTTTGCCCTATGAACAGGGCGGCCATACGCTGCGGGCGCTGCAGGAGACGGATCTGATTGTCATTAGCCCGGGGGTCAGGCCGGACTTACCAATCTTACAGGAGGCGAGGGAGAGGTCAATTCAGGTCCTCTCCGAGCTGGATCTTGCTTTCCTCCTCACGCTGGGTACACCGCTCATTGCTGTCACCGGGACGAACGGGAAGAGCACGACGGTGAAGCTCATCGAGGCGATACTCAAGCAAAGAGGAGTCGACGCAGTTGCTGCGGGGAACATCGGGCTTCCGTTCATTACGCTTGCCGACGATCCGCCGGATGTCGTAGTGCTGGAGGTGAGCAGCTTTCAACTTGAACAGAGCAACATCTTTCGGCCACATGTCGCTTGCCTGCTTAACGTCGCGCCGGATCACTTGGACAGGCACGCTACGATGGATGACTACATTGCGGCCAAGGCACGCTTGTTCGAGCGACAGACCGCTTCCGACCTGGCGGTCATCGAGCGTCAACCTCTCATCCCAGCGGAGAACCTGGCTGCAAGGAAAGTGCTCTTTGAAGACATTGTCCTACCAAGGGGAGCGTTTGTGGGCTCCCTCGCTGTGCACGATCGTGCCAATCTGCGGGCAGCGATCGCTTGCTGCAACGGCCTCCTACCCACGCTTGATGCAGATCAGATAGATTTTGCGTCCCTAGAAGATGCATTTCACCTGCCTTTTCGTCTGCAGCGGGAAGAGACGATCGGACAAGTGCGGGTGATAAACGATTCAAAGTCGACTAACGCCGCCTCTGCGATCAGTGCTCTGGAAAGCGTCGCTGACCCGTGTGTTCTCATTCTTGGGGGAAAGCACAAAGGGGCGGGGTATGACGACCTCGCTTCCGCCATCGTAAAGCGCAATGTTCGCCGCGTGATATTGTTCGGCGAGGGGGCGCCCTTGCTGAAGTCGACGCTACGTGACGTTGGTTACACTAAAATCAGGGTCCGTTCTACTCTCGATCGTGCACTTAACGAGGCCCTGCAAGAAGCGCAAGAGGGGGATACCATTCTCTTCTCGCCGGCGTGCTCAAGTTACGACCAGTACAGGAATTACGTCGAGCGCGGGAAACATTTCTCGCGCCTTGTCGCCTTGTATTCGGGTCAGGAGTTATCTTTATAGCACAGCCACACGTCTGATAATAATAACGCGAATTCTCACGTGTATTCTGACATCCTTCCTTCCGTGTGGGGGACAACTGCCGTATTCATAAGGAGTATTGGCGATGGTGGCGCAGCCTGGCAGGCAAGGAGACAGAAGTGGATAGACGAATCGATCGAGGAATCGTGCTTTCGGCCGCACTCCTCTTGCTCTTTGGGTTGGTGATGGTCTACAGTGCCAGTGCGCCCTTCTCCTTGCGTCACTACGGTACGGACACCCATCTGCTCGTAAGACAGCTTATTGCCGCATTGCTCGGAATTGGCCTTCTCGTGCTGTTGTCCTACATCGATTATCACCACCTACAGCAACTTGATGACATCCTCCTTCTCGGTGCTTTTACTCTAACGTTTCTCACTATTCTTCCCTTGCATGGAATCAGTGACGGTCGCTGGTTGCATGTCGGTCCGTTCGTGGTACAACCAACTGAGATACTTAAGTTTACTCTTATTGCCTATTTGGCAGCGACGATCACGCGAAAGAAGGATTCCATTAGATCATTTGTTGACGGAGTGTTGCCGTTCATCCTCGTATTGCTAGTGATCGCCGCGGTGACCATGAATCAACCTGACTTTGGCATGACTCTCATCTTCGCCGCCTTGACCGCTGTGATGCTTTTTGTTGGTGGGGCACGTACGACGCACCTGTTGGGGGTGGGAATTGCAAGCATCCCGTTCATCTTCCTTGCGGTGCGCATAGCCCCCTACCGACTGGCGCGTGTCCTTTCGTTCTTGAACCCGCAAGACTACAGCACGTCTTCCGGGTATCAGACGATCCAATCACTCGTGGCGATCGGCTCTGGTGGCTTGATCGGGCGAGGTCTCGGCGCGTCGCGGGCAAAACTGTTCTACCTTCCACAGGCACAGAGCGACTTCATCTTCTCTGTGACTGCCGAAGAACTGGGACTGATAGGTGCGCTCATCCTCATTGCGCTCTATGTGATCTTTGCCTGGCGTGCCTTCGCGATCGCGAATAGTGCCCCGGATCAATTTGGAAGACTACTTGCATTTGGAATTGGATTTGCTGTTGTCTTCCAAGTTCTTCTCAATCTAGGTGTTGCCACCGGTCTTCTGCCGGTGACTGGACTCACACTCCCGTTTATCAGCAACGGTGGATCGTCGCTTTTCGTCACACTGGCGATGGTTGGCGTGCTAGCCAATATCTCCAAGCAAGGAGGAAACTGATGCGCATATTGATTGCTGGTGGGGGGACCGGGGGCCACTTCTATCCTGCGCTGGCGGTGATGGAGGAGTTTGCCAAGCATAAGAGTGGAGTCAAGCTGGCCTACGTAGGCACTAGGCATGGGATAGAGGCGCGTATCCTTCCCTCGTATCCCTGGATCTCATTCTTCCCGATCCACGTGTGCGGGCTTGAACGGGGGAATATCCCCCAGAACGTGCGCGCCCTCTCTCTCCTTGCCATCTCCTTTATGGAAGCATTGATCGTCCTCCTGCGCTTCCGCCCACAAGTGGTGATCGGGATGGGCGGATACGCATCGTTCCCCGCAGTCCTACTCGCCTCTGTCTTGGGGAGGATCCTTCCAATCCGAACAGTCATCCACGAACAGAATGCCGTGGCCGGCCTTGCGAACAGAATCCTCGCCCGTTTCGTTGACAAGATACTGATCTCATACCCGCAGACCAGGCATCAGCTTGCTTCAGCGCGCAACATCGTCACTACTGGGAACCCAATCCGCAGTGAGTTTCTCCTCGCCAAGCGTACGCGCTCTGCTTACGAGCGCTTCGGACTCTCTCCTGATAAGAGAACTGTCCTTGTCTTTGGTGGCTCAAACGGATCTCTTGCGCTCACGAACGCTATCCGGAAGGCGCGTGAGCAGATCGCCAGAAACAAGGACATACAGGTTCTCCTGGTCACTGGCGAGAGCGTTGATACCTCAGTAATCGAGTCGGAGTTCTCGGCAGCTGGTGTCACAAATATTGTACTCAAGAAATACATTAAGCGGATGGGGGAGGCATTTGCCATTGCTGATCTCATCGTCTCCCGCGCTGGGGCAACAACCTTGGCGGAGATCACGTCATGCGGAAAGCCGGCAGTGCTCATCCCGTGGGGAGGGGCGGCCGATGGGCACCAATGGGAGAATGCTCGTGTGCTAAATGATGAACAGGCTTGCACTATCGTGGGTGAAAATGATATGCTAGACAAGCGCTTAGCGCGGCTGATCGAACAAATGGTGAAAGATGAACAGGGGTTGAATTTGATGGCACGGAACTCGATGCGTGTGGGATACAAACACGCGGCTGCATCGATGCTTGGCGAGATACTGGTTCTCGTCAAAGGGGCACGAACTTGATCGGCAAGCCCAAGAGCTACCACTTCGTCGGGATAGCTGGCGCGGGCATGAGCGGCCTCGCCGCGGTGATGCTCGCTGGAGGGAGCAGGGTCTCCGGGTCTGACCTGCGCGAGAGCGCAGAGACACAATACCTGCAGCGAGTCGGAGCATCAATTCACATCGGGCACGACCCGACTCTCGTGAATAGGGAGATCGATGAGGTGATTGTCTCATCGGCAATTACCCCGGAGAACGTGGAGATACAGACGGCGCGCAAACTCAATCTTCCAGTAGTGCATCGACTGCACGCGTTGGCGGGTGTCCTTGACGGCTACACCAGCATCGGCGTTGCTGGCACGCACGGGAAGACGACGACCACCGCGATGACGGCGACCATCCTGCGGAATGTGGGCAGAGACCCGAGCTACCTCGTTGGTGCTCACTGCCCCGGACTGGGTAGCAACTCGCACCTCGGATCGGGGGAGCTGTTTGTCAGCGAGGTCGATGAGAGCGATGGCCTCTTCCTTGCCATTCGACCGACGATAGCGGTTCTCAACAATATCGGGCTTGATCACCTGGGGACGTACCATACCCTAGGAGCAATTAAGGAAAGCTTCAAAAACTATGTTCTGCAGGCACAGAGATCAGTCCTGGGGATCGACGATGCAAACGTGCGTACGCTCGCCGATGGCCTTCCCTTCGCGCTCACGGCGGGCGTACACCCGGATGCCGATCTGCGCGCGGTGAATATCTCGCACTACCACTTCCACACAACGTTCGACCTCACGTACCACGGAGAAGACGTTGCGAGTGTATTCCTCCCCGCTCCGGGTGCCCACAATGTGCGAAACGCTCTCTGTGCAATCGGCGCGGCGAAACTTGCTGGGGTGTCGCTTGCCGATGCCGCGCACGCGCTTGCGGATTTTCAGCTTCCTAAGCGCCGCTTCCAGCTTCTCGAAGAGAATGGAGTGACCGTTGTCGATGATTACGCCCATCTGCCAGAGGAGATTGATGTCACACTGCAGGCGATCCGCTCGGGGTGGTCGGACAGGAGGATTGTCGCTGTCTTTCAGCCGCACCGTTACACCCGTACACAGGCAATTGGGGATGAATTCGGGGCCGCGTTCCGATTGGCGGATACCGTTGTTATCACACCGATCTATCCCGCCCACGAGACGCCGATCCCGGGTATCACGTCGCAGAAGATCGTCGATTCGATCGCACAAAGAGCCGGGAACGACCCGCTGCTCATGCACAGTAAGGACGAGATTCTCTCCTTCCTCAAACGCTACATTGAACCGGGTGACTTCATCATCAGCTTCGGAGCGGGTGACATATGGACAGTGACCACGAGCCTGTCGCGTTTCCTCAAGGAGGGAAGCTTCTGCACCGCGTAGATGATCTGGTTGCGAGCCTGCAAGCGCTCCACGGTGAACTGAGGATTGATGAGCTATTGTCCTCTCATACAACAATCAGAGTGGGCGGTCCTGCCGATGCCTTCTTTCTCCCCACGAGCATAGGTTCCCTGGCCGAGGCGATCAGCGTAAGTCGTGACCAGGGCGTGCCATACTTCATCCTCGGCAGAGGCTCCAATGTCCTCTTCTCCGACAGCGGTTACCGCGGCCTCATCATCTCCACTGTGCGGCTCACCGCGTGCACGGTGAGCGAAGGGCACCTGTCTGCTGACTGCGGCACACCACTTGTGAAGCTCATATCCGAGGCTAATGCCCATGGAGTCCATTCCCTCGACTTCCTTGTTGGGATACCGGGCACCCTGGGAGGAGCACTTGCCACGAACGCGGGTATCAAAGCGCAGTCGATTGGGGAGATCGTGGAGAAGGTCACCGCGCTTTCCGGTGACGGCACAGTGGTGTCCATTGATCGGGACGCTTGTGGGTTCTCCTACCGGGCGAGTGCAATCCTGGAGTCGCGTCTTCCAATCCTTCGAGCTCAGCTTCACCTTGACGAAGAGAAGAAGTTTGACCTCGATCAGCTTCTCGCCAGGCGCGCGGTCACACAGCCGCATGCCTTCCCCAGCGCTGGATGTGCCTTCAAGAACCCAGTTGGACGTTCTGCAGGTGAGTTAATCGAGCATGCCGGCTTGAAGGGATTTCGCGTGGGAATGGCCAAGGTATCTGACATACACGCTAATTTTATTATCAACTTGGGTGGAGCGAGCAGCGCTGAGATCCGCAAATTAATTGACATTGTGCGCCAAAAGGTGTATAAAAGTTTCCATATCTTGCTTGACTTGGAGATTGAGGTCGTTGACGGGTGAACGAGGGGAAATCGAGAAGTGCTGTTCGCTGGGCTGCCGTCATAGGGGGGATTCTTATCGCTGCTGCCATAATCGCCCTGTATACACCTTGGGTGCGCATCTTTGATCTACGGGAGATTGTAGTAAGAGGTAATTACTACACGTCTGCCGCGGCAGTCAAAGATGGCTCCGGTATTCAGGACAGAGTGAATCTACTGCGCGCTCCGCTCAAACAAGCACGGACTTTGCTGTTACAACTTCCCTGGATAATGGAGGTATCGTTTCACAGAATCCTTCCGCATACACTTGAAATCATTGTTCGCGAGCGGAATCCGATCGCCCTTGTCGTTGATCCCAGCAACGAGAGTCGACTGATGGTCCTCGGAGAAGACGGGGTCATCGTTGGCTACGCAAAAGACTCTAATTTGAACTTCATGTGCATAGGTGGAGTGGCGATTGCTAGCACTCCCTCGGGAAAGAGAATAGTAAGTACGGATGTAGTGCAGATGGTTGCCTACTTGCGCAAGCGAGGCCTGGGAAGAGATCTCTTCCCGCGCATCGACTTCTCGAACTTAAGCGCGATCATTATGTACACAGTTGATGAGGGGGAGGTAATGCTCGGTCCGATCAGTGATATTGAGGATCGAATTGACGAGCTGACAGTGCTGCTGGATACGATAGATCTTGCGAGCTATCAGACGATAGATCTCAGATTTGGGGGTGAGGCGAGACTTGTGCCCCGTAAGGTGGTGAACCGATGAGAACAGAAAGAGTGGTGGTTGGCCTTGATGTAGGGACGACCAAAGTCGTTGCTTTGGTTGGAAACGTGGCCGATGGAATGATCGAGATCATCGGCATGGGCAAGGCGGAATCACACGGGTTAGAGAAGGGTGTGGTTGTCGATATCGGTCGTACGATCTCTTCCATACGCAAAGCAATTGAAGAGGCGGAGAACATGGCCGATGTTAAGGTAAGCTCCGTTTATGTTGGCATCGCTGGCAAACACATCAATTCAATAAATAATAGTGGTACGGTGTCGATCAACCGTCCCGATCGCATCATTACGGATGATGATATCCATCGAGTCGTTGAGACAGCGCAGGCGATCCAGCTTCCCCAGGCAAGTGAGATGATCCACGTAATCCCGCGGCAGTATATCGTGGACGGGCAGGACGGGATCACCGACCCTGTTGGAATGACAGGAACGCGCCTTGAGGTCGATGTACACATCGTCACTGGGGCGATCACGGCTGTGCACAATCTCGTTCGTTGCGTGAAAACTCTCGAGGTTGGGATTGAACAGATCGTCCTGGAGCCGATTGCCTCATCCCTTGCAGTGCTATCGTCTGCGGAGAAGGAGCTGGGCGTTATTCTGTTGGACATCGGGGGAGGCACGACGGATATCAGCGTCTTCCGTGGTGGCGATATCTGGTTCTCCAAGGTCATCCCTATTGCTGGTGAGCACATCACCAACGACATTACCGTCGGTCTGCAGACTCCAATTGAGGAGGCTGAGTTGATCAAGAAACAGGCGGGGACAGCGTTAGTAGATAGCGTTGGCGAGGATGAGAAGATTGAAGTGGCAACAATCGGCGGCGACGAGAAGAAGACCGTCTCCAAGAAAAAGCTCGCCAAAATCATTGAACCGCGTGTCGAGGAGCTTCTCGACCTGGCGATGCAAGAGGTGGAAGACGCCGGATATCGTGACCTTGTTCCCGCTGGCCTGGTCCTAACTGGAGGGACGTCTCTTCTGGATGGAATAGCGGAGTTTGCTCACCAGCGTTATGGGATTCCCGTACGCCGCGGGAAGATTCCACAAGGGATACATGGATTGCGCGATATCGTCGAGTCGCCGATTTACGCCACGTCGATAGGCTTGTTGCGCTACGCTGTGGAGACCAAGGACTTTTCAAAGAAGCGATATGAACGTAAAAAGGCGTCGTTGATGAACAAACTCTTCACATGGTTCAATCGTTTCTTCCGGGGGTAAAAGAAGAATGGCAATGGTAGATGAGAAGGTCCTGACCCCCCCCGCGCGATTGATGGTCATCGGTGTTGGTGGCGGAGGTGGCAATGCCGTCGATCGCATGTTCGCTGATGGTCGAGCCAACGGCGTGGAGTTTGTGGCCGTAAATACTGATGCGCAGGTGTTAGAGGTGGTGCATGCACACCACACGTTGCAGATCGGACGGAAGTTGACGAGTGGGCTTGGTGCTGGCGGCAACCCGGAGATCGGCCGCCTCGCCGCGGAGGAAAGCCATGAGGAGATCGCCGATCTGTTGACAGGGATAGACATGGCGTTCATCACCTGTGGGATGGGGGGCGGGACAGGGACGGGAGCTGCTCCAGTCATCGCTTCCCTGGCTAAGGAGGCCGGAATCCTCACCACAGGAATTGTCACGCGACCGTTCTCTTTCGAGGGGTTGGCACGCGCCGAGAAGGCAGAGGCGGGAATCGCCCGGCTCTCGCAAGAGGTTGATGCCCTCATCACCATCTCCAACGACAAACTGCTGAAGGTTGCTCCTACAGACACTCCGATAACGCGTGCGTTCGAGATGGCCGATGAGATCCTGCGGCAGGGAGTTGAAGGGATATCTGATCTAATCACCATTCCCGGCATGATCAACCTTGACTTTGCCGACATCGAGAGCGTGATTCGTGGAGCGGGCACGGCGATGATGGGAATCGGTGAAGGCGAGGGAGAGGGGAAGACCAAAGATGCGGCGAGAAAAGCCATTTCATCACCACTCTTAGATGCCTCGATCAAGGGTGCGCGTAAGGTCATCATGAATATCACTGGTGGGAACGATCTCACACTGGAGGAAGTCACGGAAGCGGCGTCCCTCATTCGTGAGGCAGTTTCCGATCGCGCAGACATCATCTTTGGTACAGCAATACGTGATGATATGGAGACGGTGCGCCTGACCGTGATTGCCACTGGCTTCGCCGTAGTGCGCCCTGGCGAAGAGGAAGAGGGATCTGCTCTGGGAAACGAAACGATGCTCGCCAAGCTGCAGAAAGAAAGGCCGCTTGGCTCGGATGACTTCGATATTCCCACTTATCTCCGCCGCAGCCGCAAGACGCGCGATGAGAAATCGCGTCCGTGGGGAACTGACGTAGACTAGAAGTTCGTACTTCGCGATACCTTGAGTATCTGCTTGGCGGATCGGCATTCTTGTTTGATATGCGGACTAGCATGAAAGAATCATCCCTTGCAATAACTCCAAAGAGGTCGCGTCTTATCGCTCTCGCGTGTACACGAACAGT
>JAYEFP010000250.1:0-4667 GCA_034715975.1 Candidatus Bipolaricaulota bacterium
CTTGCAAGCTGCAAATAGGCCGCCACCCACTGCTGCAAGGAAAACAAGAAGGCTTAGAACATTGACAATCAGGACCCAAATTGGCGTGGATGGCGCAGCAAAAACGACTTTCTCAACCATATGACCTCCCCTAAAAAGTCAATTTACCTTACCCCTTTTATCTAAATAGACCAAACAACTTCAAGACTAACCGGCTCGGAATAGTATACGAGAACTCCCTGAATCCACAGGTAATAATCAAGGATTCCCCCGCCGCTGATCCTCGCCGATTGCTGATTGGGATAGATGTAGTGATCAGTCCAAGTATTGGATAGGGTCATAAAGGGATGTAATCCAGTAAGCCCAACTCGCTCGCTATGAACGCTATCTATCCAATGGAACGATCCAGAACTTGCTCGATAGATATCCGCCCATAAGTTAAATCTTGTGCTCCACACTACGTTACAGATATAGCTTTCATGCAAGTGAATTACGTCAATAGCCGTACTCATTGGCATTAAAGAGGTATGCAAAACAGCGGGCCCGTCTACATAGAGTGTCACTCTAGAGGCACACTTAAAAGAAGTTAATAGCCGGGCAAGTGCAGCCGGTGTACTTACATGCAGTGGCGTTATGCCATCTGGTACATGCGAAACTGTAGTGAGGTGATACTGGTCAAGAACAGAGATCCACTTATCCCCGAGGGCTTTGTCCGAGCCAGTTCCATAAACCACCCATGTAAGGCTTAATAATACAAGGAGGAGCATCCAAATAGCACCGATCCTCCTTTTTGACATCTTTACACCACCACCTTTGGGTTTAGTCTCTCCTTTCTGAGAAGAGTCAACAATCAGTCTAGCCCCCTTTATCGCCTTTGTCTGTCAGCTAGCCGACAAAAAAGTGTCGTCTAGGCGACAAACAGCGAGAAGAAGCGATTGGATCAGGTTTTCTGCGAAATGGGACATTGGTCACCCCTGCTCGCGCAGACCCTCCACATCGGTCACAGTAATCATGTGGCGTGTTGCCTCTATCAAGTCTCTCATTGAGAGATTGTGCAATTCTTCGCTTATCGTCTGACGGCTGCAGTCTGCTATTTCTTCGAGGTCACGCACATAAAAGGATCAAAAAGAGGCACTCCCCCTTCTCAACGGAAAAGTCAAAAGGCAGGATTGAACCCCGGATGTTGTAAAATCAAACGGTAGGCTCCATTTTGCACTGTCTTTCTATCCTCTGTTATCTAGATTAAATCCTATCCCTTGGAATTGCTGACGTATCACCTCGGCCATCACCGGGTTAACGGAAGAGATATCAGCAAGTGCGGTGGAAAGCTGCTCTTTCAGATCCTTTTCCGATAATCTTCCCTAGTCGGAGAGGGCAAGCTTGTATGCACAGCTTCCTGCATGGGGATCATTACCGTGCCCTTCGATTCGTACCCACCCGGCCACATCACTGCTCCACCAAGCGGTTCCTTCCGCTTGCCAAGAATACTGGCCGGGACTCTGACGAGAGCTAGGGAATGTATTAGCTGGTACAATGACCTCCTCCTGGTACTCAAAACGAAGCGCGTTGGGGAAAACGCCAGCAGGCACGGTTACTTTCTCAACTACTTCCTGTCGAATACTAGATTCTTGAGTGGAGCTTTTATACCCAACGGGCGATACCGTCTGCACCGTTTGGCTACCTCCCTCACCAAGCATGCTCCCCTTTTCTTTAACCACTATGAGCGGAGCGCCTCGAGCGGGAAACGGCCACACCTGCGGTTGCAGACTCGCGGGCTCGAACATGTGGACAGTCAAGGGTGATAGAATCTCGCTTCCTCCGGGCGACTTGTCTACGCGTGCCACGGCGCACATCGCCGTGTACAAAAGCCCAGTGCGGGCTAGTACGTAATATGTAATAGTACCCATTGGAATATCGGAGGCACTTTGCACATGCTCCACCTGCTGGTATGTCCAATATGACCCCACTTCCCAGCCCGCAGGTACACCGACAGCGGTACTGACTACCGCAAACCCTAATACCATCACCAGGAAAGCACAACTTATTATGAACTTCACGTTCATCATCTCTACTCTTAAGATGCTTTTAGTACTAGCTCTGCATTAGCTCCACATCCTATAGCTAACGGCCTAGCTGAAAAACTACAACCTTCTGTACTTACTGACTTAATCTGGGCAATCGCAGGAACGTTATTCCAAGCACGAAATAGAGTACCACGCTCCCCAGAATCCCCAATGGTAGGAGCACAAAAGAGGAAAAGCAGATCCCAATGGAGAACATGAGCCAGCCCACAAGTCTGGCCGAGGCAAATGAGGGTCCAGAAATCCGCATTATCGCAAGGCCAGAGCGAATCAAGAGAAGACCTAACGCTACCACCAAAGCAAGTTCTATTACCTGCCACGGATCCCAGGAGGCAGCCTTTGTCAGAACAGATATCAGGATTCCCCCGAGAGCAACCAGGAAGATGCCAATAGCGGCTCCCCGGAGATTGAGGCGCTGGTTCTTCCAAACCTGTTGCAGTCCCAGGAACGGAAGGGCACAGATCACGCCACCAAGGAGTGGAAGAATGATTACAAGAGGGCTCATTTTTGTCAAAATCATGGCACTCATTCCACCGAGAAGCAGGGCAAGGAATTTGGAGACCCACAGAGCGAGTGGGCTAGAAAAAGGAGAAGCGGCGGTCCAAGGCGAAAGGAGCGCCAGCACCGCCGCTGCGAACGAAACGCCGGACAGAAGCCATCTAGCAGTCTTTATAGGCATCTATTCCTATGGAACCCAGATCGTAGGAGATTCTCTTACCGTGAACTGTGTAGGAGGATCATATCCCGCAGGGGCCACCACAGAGTGATAGCTGACTGTTCTATAGCTAGCTTGTCCCTCTACATCCGCTGTATCATTCGTTGTCACCCGCCATACGTCATACCCGTCATCAGTTGTGGAACCTACATAAAACCCACCTATCTTATCAAGATAGGCATAAACTTGCATGTACGGCATTTGTAAAAATGGAGGGATGGCCACTGTGCTTGAAGCACCGAAGTATACATTCCTCCCTGACGCGTTGATTCGGGCATCACAGTGTATATAAATAAACGGGAATTCTAACTGCTTGGCTGCATCGTGTTTTTCAATCGTCGCTACTTTCTTACGCCGGAAGAGCATCTCGCTTTCGCCCCAGGTAACCTTTGTGTTCCACACACTCTGCGGCATAGTAGTTAGAAGATCGGGCCAGGTTAGCCGCAGCAGTTCTCCTGCCGTGATGTCCGACCCCCAGAGGTTATCTACTATTTTACCAATATTCTTGACCGGGGCCGCCAACGCCGTGAAGCCCACAAAGGCCACCAGGAGCAATCCTACCATGAGCCACCCCGTCTTCTTTGACATCTCTACCATCTCCTTTGGGTTTAGTCTCTCCTTTCTGAGAAGAGCCAACAATCATTGTAGCCCCCTTTATCGCCTTCGTCTGTCAGCTAGCTGACAAGAAAGTGTCGGCTTGGCGACATGTGACACAATCAGCAATTTGCATCATTGCTTCACGGCTTGAGGATTCTCGTCACTATTGTACATATAGCAACTGTCGCAGATATACATCCTCCACCCAATCTATCTGCTGATGCGTTTCCCAACGATAGAGTGCAGCAGCTGGAGATTGCTTATGCCTATATAGGTAGAGTACAGATCGGGCGGACTAGCCTCCGCAGCCCAAGAGTATCCATACTCCTCTTGACAAGAAATGACGAAAGTTATGCATTTATCTGTATCAATACTATCCCATGATCCTAGCATTGTTAACGCCTTGATTGCCGAATGAGTCGATAGAAGATCAGCTTCGCTGCTTATCGCAGCGGCCTTGAATCCACCCGTCGACCTTAACTGTAATGACAAGATTGTAGCTGATATTTCTTCTTCAGACATCCAGTTATGTTTAAGAATCTGCTGAAGAAAGACTAAGTGACGAGCATGTTGCATGTAAGGTGTCTTGGCAACTATCGCTGCCAACTCCTCAGCTGTTTCACGAAGCTGCAAAGCCAGATGCGGAGGCGGCGACAACGAGAATTCGGCCAGCAACGGTATAATCCAGTACTCGTCTTGAGACCCTCCCGCGTAAGCCTCTGCAATTTTCGGACACAGAATAGAGCCCAGCTTGGCCATGCTCTCCCCGAGCATCTCCGCAAGCCTGGCAGCCCAGAACAAGTCATGAGGGTTTGCCTGTGAGCTGTCTAGAATACTCCTAGCATAGCTAAGCACCTTCTGTTCGTCATAGGCGTTCCAACCTACGCTTTTAGCAATGACGAGGCCAAAATAGGTGAAATCCACTTCGGGGACTGGGATAGTAAATGAACTCCAACCCTTCTCTATCCTATGCCTTCCTACTGTTTCAAGAAGGAGTGCTCGATATGGGTAGGGGAGTCGCGCGCGCGTGAACAGCCGGACTGTGGGCCAAGTCATCACCGGGTCTAGCCTGCCTGCCCAACCGCTGCGCCATCCGTAGCCCCCAAGCCCCGAAATCTCCGGAGTGACGCGTTGCTCCAGACATTCCTGCAGGCCAGGCAAAGACGGTATTTCATCGGCGTCAATAATCCCCACCGCTTCGGCTGCGTCCAGTAGCTCGTTTATTCTCGACGCCTCGAGAAAGCCCGTGGGAACAGCATGAATTTCGGCCAGATAGCACGTTAGTGCCACCTTGC
>JAYEFP010000251.1:0-4576 GCA_034715975.1 Candidatus Bipolaricaulota bacterium
TGCTTGTCGGCGTGAGAAGCGGCAGTAGCGCATCGAGGTTGCGAGTTGCCGTCCCTTCGCGAATGAGGATATGCATCCCTGTACGCAGCTTCTCCTGCGCCTCGGCAAGGGTCGTGCACTCGTGATCGGTGCGTGGGCCGGAGATGACGTACGCCCACAGGTCCGGGCCGGAGAGGCCAGGTGCATGACCATCGATCGGACGACCACGCGCAGCGCGAAGCTTGGCCACCATCTCGGGATCGAGGTTGATCACACCAGGGTAGTTCATCACCTCTCCCAAGCCGAGTATTCGCTCCCAAGTGAGCATCTGTTCGATGTCCTCTGACGTGATCCTCGCCCCTGATGTCTCCAGGTGCGTCGCCGGGACGCAGGACGGGGCCATGACTAGCACCTCAAGCGGCAAGTTCTTCGACGCTTCGAGCATGTAGCGAATCCCGGGAAGACCAAGTACATTTGCAATCTCATGTGGGTCAGCAATCACCGTCGTCGTCCCATGCGGAAGGATAGCTCGCGCAAGCTCCACCGGCGAGAGCTGCGTGCTCTCGATATGCATGTGCGCGTCAATTAATCCAGGAATCAGCCACGCTCCATCGAGGTCAAGCGTTTCTCTTGCGGCAGCAGCTCCAAAGCCAGTGATCACTCCACCTGAAATCGCGACATCACTCTCGAAAAACACACCAGCGAAAACATCAAGAATGCGTGCGTTCTTCAGCAGAATGTCCGCTGGTTCGATCCCCCGAGCAACTTTCACGTAGCAGCTATTGTTTATCATAAAAGGTAAGCTTACCACGAACGCTGGATGCAGCCAAACTGCGGTCCTGGTGAATTCCGTAGAATCTGGATACGTCACAACTGACAACAGCATTCTCTCGCCCGCTCGCTTCGCTCCCTCAAGCCCTGTCTGCGTAAGAGTGCTCTTGCCCTTTCTCATCACTTGTCACTCATTACTCATCACCCCCTGTTTGCAGCAGATAGCACGCCGGCTTATGATCACCTGTGAGGGGGAGAATGTAATGGATATCACAGATCGCGAGGAGTTCTTGATTCGCCAGATGAGGTTTGCCAACGGAAACTTCCACCTGCTGAAAGAGAACGCTGTGCGTGCGATCAACGTTATGGGGCCGGTAGGGTGCGGAAAGACAACGATCATCGAGCAATTGGTCGAGCGCCTCATCTCCTGCGGGCTAGCCGTCGGAGCAATCGCCACAGCAGCAGCAGGCGATACGGATCATCAGAGGTTTCTTACCTGCGGGGCGCAGTCAGTAAACGTCCAGACAGGGGAAGAAGGATGTCTCAATGCGATCTCTCTCAGCCGCGCTCTATCTAGCCTTGACCTTGGCGCACTTGATGTCCTGTTCATTGAGAATGTGCCGGGGATTATCTCTCCGGTGGACTACCCACTGGGCACAGACGAAGAGCTTGTGGTAATTCCTCTTACTGCGGGGAATGGCGTGGTGCAAAGCTACCCACGTATCTTCACCCAGACAGATCTTCTAGTCATCAACAAGATCGATCTGGTCAGTGCCCTCAACGTTGCCCCTGAGGCAATCTCCACCGAATATGCGCAGGTTAACCCTCACGGAAAGGCGGTTTTCACCGATGCCCACCGCGGCAGCGGGATTGCCAAGCTGTTGGAAGCTCTCGGCTTCGACTGCAACACAAAGTGGTAGGAAGGCGTGTCTTCATTGGAAAAGCTAGGTAATATACGGAGAATATGAAAAAGGTAATTCTAGTTGTCGACGATGAACAGGAAATCGTCGCTTCGGTCTCTGATTACCTGCGCGAAGCGGGGTATCGCCCGATTTCAGCCTTCAACGGAGAGAGCGCACTTTCGAAGTTCCGGGTGGAAAAGCCTGACCTCGTGATCCTGGACCTTGGTCTCCCCGACATCAACGGGATCGACGTTGCCCGCGAGATTCGACGCCGCTCCCAGGTCCCAATTGTGATGCTCACCGCACGCACGCAGGAGATCGACCGCATTCTCGGGTTCGAACTCGGAGCAGATGACTACATCACAAAGCCGTTCTCCCCGCGTGAGCTTGTACTGCGTGTTCGGGCGCTTCTACGACGGATCTCCGGCCCAGCCGTAGAAGCCCCGATCCAGATCAAGGAGCTGGTGGTTGACCTTTCTGGTCGCGAGGTACAGCGGGATGGGGCACCGATCGACTTGACCGCAACCGAGTTTGACCTCCTTGCGTTCCTCGTTCGTCGGCCAAACCGCGTTTTCACAAGGATGCAGCTTCTTAAAGAGGTACAAGGCTACAGCACACCAACGCTGATACGAAACATCGACAATCATATCATGAACCTGCGGCGAAAGATCGAGAACGATCCAACCTCCCCACAGATCATCAAGACGATATATGGGGTCGGGTACAAACTCGTCCTCCCGGAGGGCGATAAACACGTTGATTAAGGAAATACCTCTCCGCTACAAGCTCTTCCTCGGGCTCGCCGTCGCGGTCCTTGCGTCCCTCGGCGTAGTGTACACACTGGCGACCCACTTTCTTCTCTCCGATGCAAAGGGATTCATCGCCACGGAGCACGCAACACAGATGGAGGGGATCAAGAGCCAGCTCGCCGCCCATTACTCCGAGAAGTCGACGTGGGATGGAATCGAGGATGTCTTCTCCTCACACGGGCAGAACCGCAGCAGCGAACGCGGCCAGGGTGGGGCGTTCCTACTCACTAATCCAGATGGAGGTGTTATCTATGCAAGCTCCCCTGGGATGAATCGTCCGGATCTATCTTCCCGGCTCCTCGCGGTGGGCATCCCGATAATAATCTCTGAAAAGAAAGTAGGCCTCTTGTTCACCGCCCCGCTCCTCGGACAATTTTCCGATGTCGAGTTCAGCCTCCTCTCTTCTGTCCACCGCAGCATCGCCTACGCTACGGTAATCAGCCTGGCGGTGGCGTTGCTGATCGGCGTTGTCTTGGTCCGCTTTATCACTGCTCCTTTCGCGCGGTTGACCGCTGCCACAAGGGCGATCTCCTCTGGCGACCTCACTCAACCGGTCCGCGCAGGCAGCAAAGATGAAATCGGCAGGCTCGCCCGCGTGCTCGATGATCTGCGCATCGGGCTTGCCAAGTCCGAGGAGGGCCGAAAGAGGATGCTTGCCGACGTCGCCCACGAGCTGCGCAATCCGCTCGCTGTCGTCAAGGCTAAGGTTGAAGCGATGCTCGACGGTGTACAACCGGCTGGCGAGGAGAACCTATTAAAGGTGAGTGAGCGCCTCGAACACCTGGAAGGTCTGATCGAGGAACTGCAGGACATCGCTCTTGCCGAGGCAGACGAGCTTCCGCTCGATCGCAAAGCGGTCGACCTCAATGATTTCTCAAATGGCGTAGCTGAGGATGCCCGTACTCTATTCTCCGGGGAAGGAAAGGAGTTTCACCTCGATATCTCACCCGATCTACCCGACCCCTACGCCGATCCGCGGCGGCTGCACCAGATTGTGTGGAACTTGCTTTCAAACGCGTTGCGTCATACGCGTCCGCAGGACACAGTTACCCTGCACATCGAGCCCCGCAATGGGGAGGTGCTGATCCAAGTATCAGATACGGGTGAGGGGATGCCAGAAGAGGTAGCCTCGCGCGTCTTCGATCGCTTCTACAAAGAGAAGGGAAAGGGCCTCGGCTTGGGTCTGGCGATCACTAAGGCACTCGTCGAGGCACAGGGAGGGAGAATCTGGGTCGATAGCGCGCTCTACAAGGGGACAACCTTCTCTTTCAGCATCCCCATCTCTTCACCTGATTCCCGTTCCTAACAGGTTCCAGGAGCATATCTACGCCCGCTTCTTCTGAGTGATATGGCCTTTTTCTTCGCGGCTCTTCGTGTTTTTCGACCCCGATACAAGCGAGCCTCCCTCCATACGACCCGAGACTTTCTTGGCGATGCTTCCTTGCAGTACTACTTGGATTCAACTCCCAAGTGCACTGTCAAGGGGGATTGGTGGAGAAGAATACTTCATACGGGGTTCGGAAGCCAAGCGTCTTTCTTGGCCTATGATTGAGCCGCTCCATTGCCTGCTCGATCTCTTCTCTGGTAACACCTGTCAGCTCCCTGTCTTTGGGAAAGTACTGACGAATTAACCCGTTCGTGTTCTCGTTTACCCCACGCTCCCTTGTGGTTCTTCCCAATCACCGTATCCCCCTCCCAATCTCCTACCCGACCTCGTTCCCCGACAATCTCTGGGCGCTCGTCAATCGACACCTGGTTAGCTATCCTTCCCCGTCGAGTCTCTTCGTCGTTTCGAGTGGGTAAGTAAAGACAAAGTGTCAAGCGCCAAGGCTCTTACAGAACCGGCTGTTTCACCACGAAGGACCTGTCTGCGTCTGCCTGTGCGTGTCCGCACGCAGACAGGTCCGAAGGACAGGCAGGCACGAAGAGCACTTGGGGGGTGCAGTAGCTGGTCCCGTTTACTACACCCCCCGAGGGTTCAAAGAACAGGTTCCTCGCGGTTAAGGCAAGGTAACCCAGGGAAAGACTCAGACGATGAGCGTAGCAAGAGAGGAAAAGCCTGTATCTCTCGCAAAGACGCAGAGGCCTGTCTGTTGTCGTGCTCTGACAGACAGG
>JAYEFP010000252.1:0-4576 GCA_034715975.1 Candidatus Bipolaricaulota bacterium
GGTTCCTCTCGCGAATCGGTGCAGGAAAAGGGCAGGTAGATAGTTGAAAGCATAGGTCTCATCGGGTACTTAGAAGTGTAAGACAAACCAAAGTATCTGAGAGGAGACCCATACTTGTAGAGAGTTTGATCAAAGAGACGGTGGAATTGCAAGGATTTCGTGTGGTAATGGTGCAGCAAACAGAGGACGGGTTGGAGGCGAAACTGATGTCAGATGGGCGTTTTAGTTGTCGCTCATCAGTCCATGTTGAATTACTTCCCTGGGTGTCAGGCAAGCGGCAATTCACGCGTGCGTTGATGGTCACACTGGCCACGTGGGCACGGGTGCTGACCTGGAAACAAGTAGCGGCTCTGTTCCACTGCTCGTGGAGTACAGTGGCTACGGCAGTTGATGAGGCGGTGGCCTATGGTCTGGCTCATCGTGACCTTACCAATGTGACCCACATCGGGATCGACGAGATCTCTCGCAAACGAGGGCACGTGTATGTCACCAATGTCTACGACCTCAACAGTCGATGTCTGTTGTGGAGCGGCGAGGGGCGCACAAAGGAGACACTAGAAGGCTTCTTTGACTGGTTTGGTGAACAACATACGGAAAGACTCCAAGGCGTCTGCTGTGACCTGTCTGCCATTTCGGCACAGGCAGGCATGTGGCAGCCTTACGCCGATGTCGTCAAGGCGAGAGCTCCTAACGCAGTTCTGGTGTTTGACAAGTTTCACATTGTGCAGCACCTCACCAAAGCGGTCGACCAGGTTCGTCGAGACGAGATCCGAGAGAAGGGTCAATCCCACAAGCAGCTGATGACCAAAACACGTTACATCTGGTTGAAGAACCCGTGGAACCTCACTGACAAGCAACAGAAGCGGCTAGGAGAGCTTGAGCAGCTAAACCTGAAGATCAACCGTACCTACCTGCTCAAAGAGGCCTTCCGCTAGTTCTGGGGGTACATTCGTCCTGGATGGGCCAAGCGCTATCTTGACAAGTGGTTCTGGCGGGCGACCCATTCCCGTCTGCAGCCGATGCGCGACTTTGCCTGGATGATTCGTCGCCACCAGAAGGACCTACTGAACTACTTCAACATGCCCATTAACAACGGCACTGTGGAAGGACTCAACAACAAGGCAAAGGTGATCAGTCACAAAGCCTACGGATTGCGCACAGCAAAGAACTATATCCGCAACCTCTACCATTGCATGGCTAACTTGCCTCTCCCTCAAACCATGCACACATTCGCGTAACGAACCTTGCGAGAGGCACTCTGTTCCGTACTGTATTTCCAGTTACCCACTCGAAACGACAAGGAACCGTTCTTTTCCCTGTGTGACGCTTTCCTTATGCGTTCTTGGCGTCTTTGCGAGAGTCTTATTGCTTCAGCCTTTCTCTAGCCCCCCTAACCGTGAGGAACCTACTTTTTTTGCCGTTCTACGACACATTGCTGTACCATGAAGACAGCAAAGGAGGTGATGACGGGCTAAGAACTGTGAGAGAGATGATGGTGTTGGATTTTGGAAGTTGGTCAACGTAATCACTGTGAAGGAGGTTCTTTTGCATAGGCATAGCTTGTTGGTCGTATTGGTGACGCTATCGTTGGTTTTAACCCTGGGCTTTCTGGTGGTTGCGGATCTGCCGCAAGGTGTGCACCTGGGATGGGAGATAAACGACATCAACACCACGATGTCGTTTGTGTGGTATACCGATGAATCCACAACTGCGAGCCAGCTCCTCTACGACACGCAGTCAAGGGATGGGGACAGAAGTTTGTACGCATTTTCAACAACGGCTGATGGTCCCATGGTGATCATCGGACGAAAAGGGGACGAAGAAGGGTACACGTACAAGGCGACAGTCACCGGGCTTGCCCCTGGCGTTACATACTACTTCGTCTGTGGCGGTCCCGATGGTTACACCGAGGAATTCATGTTCCACACCGTTCCTGGCGACCTGGAACGGATAAAATTCATCGTCGGTGGAGATACGCGTCAAGGAGCCCTGGACTTCCCAGAGGGACGGAATAAGATCGCGTCGTTGCAGGCCCAGCACGATCCCTACTTCATGATCCATGTGGGGGACCATATCGAGAAAGCCTTCGACGCTGGGGAATGGAAGGAGTACAGTCGGCACCTTCAGGAGTACTACGTTGATACTCAGGGGCACCTGCTCCCGATTCTGCCGATCATAGGCAACCACGAAGTCGGACGAAGCGAAGCTCCGGAGGGTGATTACACTATTCCGGAGACGGGCTTCTACGAGTTTGAGATCACCAAGGAAGACGCCCGCCTCTACTACCAGTTCTTCTGCATGCCCGAGCCAAAACGATGGTATGTGGTCGACATCACCGAGGATCTGTGTTTCTTCGAGCTCAACTCCGAAACCTATAGCGATCCTGCATATCCGGAGACCGAGCAACTCGGATGGTTTACAGAGGTGGCCGATGCATCGGCAGACGTAACGTGGAAGATCGCCGGGTTTCACAGGCCGGCGTTTGAGGAATACGGTGGACAGGGCAAGTCTGTGAACTTCCTGCCACTGCTAAATCAGTTTGACGTCGATGTGGCCGTTTCCGGGCACGAGCACTTCTATGCCAGGATGACCCCGATTGACGGTACAGTGCACATAATCGCCGGAGGAGGAGGTGCTCCTCTCTCACAGTCTTATCCAAAGTCGTGGCACGCTTGCGGACCTATCTCTCAGTACAGCTACACAGTCTTCGAAGTCTCACCCGCAGACCTCCATGTAGTGGCCTACAACGCGGACAATAAAGTCATTGACGAGATCACTCTGCACAAGGGAGTTGCTAGTTCCGAGACATTCCTTCGTACTCGTGGCGAGGGTTCCTATGCTGCCGATAACATCGGTCCGCCGCCGCTTGTCGCGTACTCTGCCGGTACCTACCCCGAGATCGCAACATTCGGCAAGGTGGGGAATGGAAATGTGATTGCTGGCGGTCTAGCTTGGAATTGCATCAACGGCTACTGGAAGCTAGGGCAGTACGATGTGCTCTTCGACATCATGTTCCAGCACTTGAATGCCGGGGCAACCAAGGTGCTGTGGTACGAGGGCTACGGAGTGGCGCACGATACGACCGCGTGCTCGGAGCTCGTCACCGCGCTTGGCGACCTGGGATACACAATCGTTGGCGATGCCACGGAGCCGATAACTTCTGCCCTGCTCGCCGAATACGACATAGTGATCATTCCGCAGCTTCGTCTTGGCTCGTCCTATGTCGGCGGAGACCCAAACCAACTGCCTTGGGAAGACATCGAGGCAATCCGGGAGTTCGTGGCTAGCGGCAAAGGGCTCATGATCATGGACGCGCACGACTACGGCGGAAACAACTGGGCCTTTGTCCAGAACAAGGTCCTCGAAGGGATTGGCTCTGACGTCGCTCTTCAGTCCGACGGGGTCTACGATTGGGCCGACAACTGGCTGGGCCGCGGGTGGCATCCGATGGGTGCAGTCGATCCATCTACGCCCATCGGCGCTGAGTACGTAGCGCGAACGGGCGGTGCCGAGATCGAGCTTTGGGAGGTATCGACTGTTGTACCGATACCTGCCTTCTTCCTCGAGAAGGTCGCGGCTGACACAAGGACAATCGTAGACGGTCGGAGAACGGGGGCAGATGCCCGCGTTATTATTGAGACGCTGGACAGTGGCGAGGGTTACGTGCGAATACAGAGGGAGCCCGACCTTGCTGTAGCTGAGGGTGGCGGGGAGGGTTACAGTGCTCTAAGCGGACCCACTGCCGCCGGAACGCTGGTCGTGGTAGATGTTACTACAGACATCTCTGGCTCACTGATCGAGTGGCCTATCACGATCGAAGTGTACTACACCCAGGAAGCCTTCGACGCATCCGGAATCGGGGACGAAGCTCTTCTCGCACTGTTCTACTGGGATACCGAACAGGGAATGTGGCGAGCATGTCCGGAATCCGGTGTCAACGTTGGGCGTAACTGTGTGGCGGCAGCAACGTACCATTTCACCCGCTTCGCGATCATGCAGAAGTAGCACCTAAGGGTGAATAACACACGATGATAGTGGACCGGCGATTGGCCAAGGGCTGGCCGCCGGTCCTTTTTCGTTCTTGGCACAGCAAATACTTATGGTTCCTTCTCGTTTCGAGTGGGTGGTGACAGTCTTTTCTCATCGAAAGATGAGCATGAGCACGTGAGCTGTTAGATCAATATACCCGGTTTGGAGAAGGAACGAAAGAGCTCGGTCTTCTTCTCTTGCACCAGCTTGGCCCTTTCCGTATCACTGCGCTGTTGCTCCACCTCCTTTAAGGACTCCATCGTTACCCCTTCTTGAGGAACTGCTCAGGCTTTGTAAGCGTTTGGAGCTTCTCAAACGGAGTTAGATAGGTTTCGTACTTCTTCTTGATCTTCCCCTTCTCATCCACCGTCTCTGTAGCGCCTGCCTGTCGCACCCGCAACGCAGACAGGAATCCGCACGGACGATGGAAGTTGAGGTACTCACCTCCGTTGTCTGAGTGAAACCCATGAATGGTAAACGGATACTGTGCAAGGAGACTCTTGAGCACAGGCACTAGGTAATGCTCACTAATCTTCGCCACACAGCC
>JAYEFP010000253.1:0-4553 GCA_034715975.1 Candidatus Bipolaricaulota bacterium
GTCAGCTATGTATCGGTGAAGGGTTTCGTTAATGATTGAATCTTCCAAGAGATGACACAAGACGGAGATTCGGATGAGCGTTGTCGCATATTGCTTCCCGTCGGAGCCACAGATTCATGGTCTCCAGAGACGATCCTGGCCAAGCATTGCTTGCAGCAAATGTCCCTCTTGACAACGGCGATTTTTTGTGGTATACGTTTGGTAAAAGGTTTGCGCAAAGGTTTGGCTAAAAATGAAAACACGCAATAAGTGCAAACGGTTAAAAGCTATTGGCTGCGAGACGTATCCTTATCTTTGCCTATCTTACATGGGCACCTCCATAGAATCTCCACGCGCTTTCCGCGCACCTAGTGCGAGTGAAAGCAGATCGAACAGGTCGGGCGATGCTAGCAGTGCAACCGCAGTATCGCGATACTCCAATAAGCGGGGGGTGATCACCAGCGAACACCTATTGTAGTATGACGGTTAGAAAAATCTGAGAATTGCAGACAACACACAGGGAGGAACACAAGTCATGAAGAAGATTCTTGTAGCACTACTGATGGTGTTGATGGTTGCTGGTACAGTGATGGCGACCGATCATTTGAAGATCGGCGTTTCCATTCCAACGGCGGATCACGGATGGACAGGCGGAATCAACTGGTGGGCACAGAAAGCGATCAACGATTGGAAAGCGATGGACCCGGACGTGGAGTTCTTCCTCGTTACGGCTGCGTCTCCAGCAGAGCAGGTAGGGCAGGTCGAGGACCTGATGGTGAAGGGAATTGATGCCCTCGTTATCCTTGCGCACGATTCCGCTCCTCTTACACCGGTAGTCAAGGAAGCATACGACTCCGGAATATTCGTAGTTTCCATCGATCGCGGACTCACCGAACCGGTGCAGAACATCTACGTGGCCGGTGATAATCCGGGATTGGGACGCGTTTCCGGCGAATGGCTAGCTGACGCGCTGAACGGCAAGGGTAAAATCGTTGTACTCGAAGGAATCCCTTGCGTGATAAACACAGAGCGTGTTGAAGCATTCGATGCGGTGATAGCACAGCATCCGGGAATCGAGATCCTCGATTCGCAGCCGGCCTACTGGAGCACACAGAAAGGACTTGAGATCATGGAGAATTACCTCCAAAAGTATCCGGAGATCGATGCCGTATGGGCTCAGGATGATGACGTTCTCAAGGGTGTGTTGCAGGCATACAAGGAATCCGGTCGTACTGACATCAAGATCATGCTCGGTGGCGCCGGCTCTAAGGACATCGTCAAGATGGTGATGGATGGGGATCCTCTCGTCCAGGCGGACGTTACGTACCCACCTTCCATGGTTGCCACGGGTATCAGCGCTGCTATCATGTCCCTGCGGGGCGAGAAGCTGAATGGATTCTATCAGAATCAGTTCCCGTCCAAGGTCATTCTGTCGGCAGAGCTCGTGACGCCGGAGAACGCGGCGGATTACTACGAGCCTGATTCTATCTACTAGGCACAAACTGGGCCGCGGAGGTGAGCCCCTCCCGGCCCTACTCTTGTGCTATCATTGCGAGTATCGTACCACGCATATTTCATGTATATGGAGCAGTCATGCCTGATCCTTTAGTGAGAACCGTTCATCTGGCAAAGGAATTCTCCGGTGTACGCGTTCTCAACGATATCAACATCGAGATCGAGCAGGGTGAGATCTTCGGCATCATCGGAGAGAATGGAGCCGGCAAGTCTACGCTAATTAAGCTGCTAAATGGAACACACTCCCCCACAGAAGGAGAGGTCTTCTTTGAGGGGGAGAAGGTACACCTGAATACCACTGTAGCCAAGAATCTCGGCATCTCGACTATCCCGCAGGAGTTTAATCTAGTTAAAGACCTTAATATATATGAGAACATCTTCCTCGGGCGAGAGTATAGACGCCAGGGAGGATTGCTTGATCATCGCCGCATGAAGCGCCGTGCAACAAAGCTTCTCCAAGGCCTTCAAGCGGATGTCTCACCGACTATGAAGATCCAGACATGCAGCGTCGCAGAGAAACAGATGGTGGAGATCGCAAAGGCAGTTGCTTATAACTCCAAGCTTCTCATCATGGATGAGCCAACTACTGTGTTGACACCGATCGAGATCGAAATCTTGTTCGACCTCATTCATCGCCTTCGAGCAGACGGCGTAACAATCATATACATATCGCACAAGCTGAAGGAGGTGCGGCAGGTCTGTGATCGTGTCATGGTCCTCCGCGATGGAGAGTTTATCAGTCTAGATGAAGCTTCGGATATCGACGAACACGACATGGCAAACAAGATGGTCGGACGCGAACTGGAGCAGATCTTCCCCAAGAAACCGACCCCTACTGATGAAGTCGTCATGCGTGTAGAGAATCTCTCAGTCCCCGGTCTTCTGCATAACATCACGTTCGAACTGTGCAAAGGAGAGATTCTCGGATTCGCCGGGCTGGGGGGAAGTGGCAGAACAGAACTAGCTGAGACGATTATCGGTATCCGAAGAAAGAGCGCTGGAACCGTGTTCATCAATGGTAAGAAACGAAGCATCAAATCCCCGAGCGACGCGATTGCAAACCACATCGCGTATCTTCCCGAGGACCGGCAGGGAACGGGAGTACTCGTTGACTTCTCGGTGACAAGCAACATCACTCTTGGATCGCTGAAAAAGTACGCGCGTGTCCTCATCAACCATCGCAAGGAAGCGACACAAACACACAAGTACTTGAAGGAGTTCGACATCCGTACGCCATCTCTGAAGACAAAGCTACGCTTCCTAAGTGGAGGAAATCAACAGAAAGTTTCGCTCGCGAAGAGCCTCGATTCACAACCCGAGATCTTCATCTTCGACGAACCCACGCGTGGAATTGACATAAACGCTAAAATGCACATCTTCTCCTTCGTACACAATCTCGTGGAGTCAGGAATCTCATGTATCTTCATCTCCTCGGAATTGGAGGAAGTCATCGGCGTGTGCAATCGCGTGATCGTGATGCGAGAAGGACTTATAGCCGGGGATTTAGTTGGTAGTGAGATCAACGAGGAAGAGATCATGCAACGAGCAACTGGAGCTAAACAGGGGGTTGCAGCATGAGCCGTAAGGATATGAACACCGTAGGAATTGGCGGAAAGGGCTTGAATATGCTGAAGAGGATCGAGATGGACAAGTACGGTCCATTCCTTGCTCTACTTGTCCTGTTTGTCGTATCGGCGTTTGCTAGCCCGTACTTCCTTCGTCTTCGAAATCTGACAAACATCCTGCGCCAGGTCTCATACACGGGAATCATAGGGCTGGGGATGACCTTCGTCATTATATCGGGAGGGATCGACCTCTCCGTTGGTTCGATGCTGGCACTGGTGGGTGGGATTGGGATCATACTCCTGAACTACCTTGGGGGAGGTGTTGGAGCAATTATTGCTGTCTTCTTCGGTGCTGTTGTAGTGGGATCAGCCGCAGGCGCAATAAACGGTTTTGCCATCACCAAGGGCCGAGTGGCTCCGTTCATCGTCACCCTTGGGACGATGTCGATCTTCCGTTCGCTTACTCTGTTTATCAGTAACGCTGGTGAGTTTCGCTCCCACAGTAGCCTCTATCCTAGCCTTGGGATGGGGTACTTCCTGGGACTTCCAAACCCGGTCTGGATCTTCCTCCTCCTGACAGCATTGTTCCACGTTGTCTTGTATCACACACGCTTCGGGCGCTACGTCTGCGCTGTGGGTTCGAACGAACGCGTAGCTGTTTACGCCGCCATCAAGAGCACGTGGATAAAGTTCTATGCCTACGTAATTGTCGGGGCAACGGTCGGGATCTCGGCAGTCCTTCTCTCGTCCCGCTTGAATTCCATCAGCTCGACGAACGCAGGAGCTGGCTATGAGCTGGATGCAATAGCCGCTGTTATCATCGGAGGAACAAGCCTGTCCGGGGGAAGTGGCTCTATCATTGGACCTATGATTGGAGCACTGATCCTCGGAATTGTAAACAATATGCTTAACATGCTCGGCGTCTCTCCTTACCTGCAAGGTACTGTCAAGGGGATCGTCATCATTGGCGCGGTCCTCATTCAGCGCAAAGGACGACGCCTGCTCTAGTTGACAGCAAACGGGATCTAGGAAACAAGAAGCAAGACAAGAGGAGAGTGGCTGGGTATGTCAGTTCGACGGCATCAGAGACCGCGCACTAACAGAATGATCACGATGAAGGAGGTGGCAGAGCGTGCGGGAGTGTCTATCACCACAGTCTCCCACGTGATTAACAAGACTCGCTTCGTCAGTGATGAGTCAGCAAAACGGGTCAATCAGGCCATCGAGGAACTGAATTACCGGCCACATCAACTGGCACAGAGCTTACGCCGAGGGAAGACACAAACGATTGCCGTTCTCGTGTCGGACATCGTCAACCCATTCTTCCCCCAGGTAGTGCGCGGAGCAGAAGACTCTGCTAAGGAACACGGCTACAGCTTGCTCCTGTGCAACACTGATGAAGACCCTCAGACTGAGAGTTTCTACGTCTCGCTGATGATCGATCGTAGGGTGGACGGATTCATCATCGCTCCGTCGATGGAAGCGGAGGACTCA
>JAYEFP010000254.1:0-4537 GCA_034715975.1 Candidatus Bipolaricaulota bacterium
GCGGATCTTCTGCTGACCGATCTCCGAACACATGTAATCATAATCTTCCGCGTGAACGACGCCTGCGTATTCTCTGAGCGCCTCCGCCACAAGACCCGTATCGACCGTCTCCTCGATGTTCATTCCGCAGTGACAGACAAAGACACCGATTCGGCTCATGATTTCAGCTTCCTCCCGTAATTGTAGCCGGTTTCAAATGCACGCTCGTTCAATTCGAGGAACCGCGCAGGAACCGAGGCGCGCACCGACTTCAGCATCGCACCCTTGCTCACCATATCGGTAATAGCTACAACCGCTCCTAGGATGACGACATTGGCGACAACCCTATTCCCTAACTCTTCCGCCAGTTTCGTTGCCGGTACCTTGTACAGATGGATGCCAGCTGAGATCTTCCCCTCGCTAACCAAGTCCTGATCGATGATCAACGTTCCTCCCAACGCGATGGTTGAACCAAAAGTAGTGTACGCTTCCTGAGATAGGATTACCAAAAGATTAGGAAGTGTCACTTCGGGATAGGCGATCTTCTCTTGCGAGATAACTACATTAGCGCTACAAGCACCGCCGCGTGCTTCTGGGCCGTACGATTGGGTTAGAACAGCGTTCAGGTTATCGTTGATCGCAGCAGCCCGTCCAGAGATTTTGGCCGCGGAAATCACTCCTTGGCCGCCGAAACCCGCAAACCGAACCTCCATTCGCATCGATTCACTCCTCACTGTCGCAGATAACTTGTGTATTGCCGGTATTTGTGCTTGTGCTCACAATCACAAATACCGGCAGGCGGATTGTATAACACTTTTCTTCTCACGTGTCAAGGTGGATTCCTTCAGATTACCGCGGCTATTGCAGACCCTATCTGGGCTGGACTTTCGACAACCGTTACTCCCACCTCATTTAAAGCAGCGATCTTTGCCGTCGCCGTCCCCATACCGCCGGTGACAATCGCTCCCGCATGCCCCATGCGGCGTCCCGGTGGCGCTGTGCGCCCAGCGATGAACGAAACGACCGGTTTGGTGAATTTATCCGCAATGTAACGTGCGGCTTGTTCCTCGGCGTTGCCCCCAATCTCTCCGATCAGGACCACCGCCTCAGTCTGTTGGTCCTCCTCAAAGAGCGCCAACAGGTCGATGAACGATAGGCCGATGATCGGATCCCCTCCGATCCCAATGCAGGTCGATTGTCCGATTCCGCCTTGAGAGAGCTGATTGACCGCCTCATAGGTGAGTGTGCCGCTGCGTGACATCACCGCCACGCTCCCTTTACGGTGGATGTATCCCGCCATCAGCCCCAATTTCGCCTTGCCCGGGGAGATGATTCCCGGCGTGTTTGGACCGATAAGTTTCGTGCCGTGAATATCCAAATACCTGCGCACAAGCACCATGTCGTTCACAGGAATCCCCTCGGTAAGACAGATGATAAGCTCGATTCCCCCCTCCGCCGCCTCAAGGATGGCCTCGGCTGCAAACCGGGGAGGCACAAAGATCATCGCCGCGTTGGCTTCTGTCTTATCCATCGCTTCGGCCACTGTGTCGAAGACCGGAACACCGTGCACGCTCTGTCCCCCTTTCCCTGGAGTGACGCCGGACACGACATTCGTCCCGTAGGCGAGCATCTGCTCTGTGTGAAAGCCCCCTTCTCTACCGGTGATCCCCTGCACCAACACGCGCGTATTCTCATCTACTAGAATGCTCATCTTCGCTCCTCCTCCCCCTGCACGGCTTCGGCAATGAGCGCTGCCGCTTCATCAAGGTCGCTCGCCCGCAAGAAAGAGAGGCCCGAGTCAGCAAGGATCTGCCTTCCCTGCTCCACGTTGGTCCCTTCCAGACGAACGACCACCGGAACCTTCACTTCTAGGCGCTTCACCGCCGCGACGATCCCGCGAGCGAGGATATCACAGCGCAGGATACCACCGAAGATGTTGACAAAGACCGCTTGCACATCGCGATCGGAAAGTAAGAGTGCGAACCCCTTCTCGATCATCTCCTCGTTCGCGCTCCCGCCGACATCGAGGAAGTTGGCCGGCGCCGCACCAGCGAGTTTGATCAAGTCCATCGTCGCCATCGCCAATCCCGCCCCGTTGACCAGGCACCCGACGTTACCATCGAGCTTAATGTAGTTAAGGTTATCCGCCTTTGCTGCAAGCTCCAGCTGATTCTCCTCATTAGGATCGCGTAGCTTATCGATCTGCGGGTGACGGAAGAGGCCGTTATCGTCGAAGTTGATCTTCGCATCGAGAGCGATCGCTGCACCATCGCTGTTGATGACCAGTGGGTTGATCTCCACCAGAGAGCAGTCCTTGTCCACAAACAGGTGATACAGATTGCTGATGATCGTGGCCACCTGTTTAGTCTCCGGCGCGTTCAATCCGAGCTTAAGAGCAAGTCGGTAGGATTGAAACGGGCGCAAGCCGATCTCTGGAGCGATCCACTCCTTGAATATCTTTTCCGGGGAATCCACTGCAATTTTCTCGATCTCCATCCCTCCGGCAGGGCTCGCCATGATCACGGGAAGCCTGCGGGATCTATCGATCGTTATCCCAAGATAGATCTCCGTCTTGACATCTGTCGCTTCCTCGACGAGGACGCGATTGACCATCCGCCCCGCCGGGCCTGTCTGGTGCGTGACAAGGGGATGATTGAGGATCTTTCTTGCCACATCCTCCGCGGCCTTCAGCGAATCAACAAGCTTCACCCCGCCTGCCTTTCCTCTCCCCCCCGCGTAGATCTGTGCCTTTACCACCACCGGCCCAGAGAAGTTGGAGGCAGCCTCACTTGCCTCGCGCGCCGTGGACGCTATTTGCCCTGCGGGAACCGGAATAGAAAAGGAAGAGAACAACTCCTTGGCCTGGTATTCGTGAACCTTCATGTTTCCTCCCTCATAGATTGATCGCAGCGCAAGACAGTAGGAAAACCCACCGCATAAGTCAAGTCAATGGGAGTGGCCGCTGATCATGAGAAACGGAAGTGTTCCCAAACATAAGGAATCAAGGAGCGACAGACATGATCGCGTTGTCGTGATCAATCACATTGAACAACGAAGGAACGTATGTAACTACCAAGAGGTGTTCATCCTTTGTGCTCTTTGTGTCCTTCATTCGCAGCCCATAGGGCCGCGTGTCTAGCCGGTGTAAGTCCGGCGGCGGGAATTGACTGTATGCATATCCGACGTCTCTTGGAGGTAAACGTCCTTGCCGGTGCAGGGCCAGCGAACCTTCCGGACCGTAGCATAAAGCGAACTTTGCAGCCTCGTTACACGTCCCACGCGAGAACCGGCGGTGTGGGTTATGGATGCCGAGCCTGTACGAAGAAGGCGAAGGCTAGTACGAACGGTGAAGGAACAGCCATAGGCAACCGTTTGGTCCACCGGGGTACGGAAGGCGGCACGGAGGGGAAAGACACGCGGAGCAAATTGGGGAGCCTCTCGATACCAGCCCATCCTAAGGTCGTAGGGCAAAGACCCATCGTAGTAATAGATAAATCGATGGGAGAGGCGAGAGTTTCGGATGAGGCCATAGTAAGCGATGACCCAATGGGACAGCATAACCATTGGCGATCCAACACGTTGGTCACCCGAGGGCCTCTGACTCGAATGCTGGTGGTAATAGTGAAGGGAGTACCGCTTGAGCTTAGAGCTCGATTACGGGACAACCAGCATTGCTGGGGAAACGCTCTTGTCTGAGCCAGGAGCTTGGGCCACGTATAAGTTGGTGATGAATTGGTGAATGCGGACCTTGTGCTTAAGCCTGTTATTACCGGCGAAGGTCGTGGTTGAATTCCAGTTTGAAGCCGTACTGGGCCTGCCTGCCGCAGGCAGGGAAAACCCGACGTACGGAATTTTAGAGAGGGAGGAGGAAACGTGTTACATAGACTGGCGGCTATTTGCCACGAAGCTGGAAACGGCGGATACATCGGAAGTCACTGTCCTAAACAATCACGCGCCTCCTCTCTACTCGGCGGTAAAACAATTCTGTGCCTCTGCGAGAGACACAAGCTTTTCCTCATCGCCTGTTCGGTGTGCTCACTCAAGCCTTCTGTGACCCGCGTAACAAAAACCGCACTAATCCCTGTCACCATCGGCCCAAATACCGGTTCAATCATTGCCCCACGTTGTTTGTACGCCTCACGTCCTCGCTTCGTCAATAGCTTGCGCTCCATCCCCCGACAAACACCCCTTAGGAGGAATTCGTCCCCGTGGCGGTGGCGCCTCCCTCATCGCCTTGCGCTGCTTCCAGTCCTTCGGCGTCGCAATGAATAGCTCGGTCTCCTTACTCTCCAGCTTCACCAAGGCGGTGATAAGTGTGTTAGCTAAGGTCAGTATCGTAGCAATCGAAGCTGGGTTCCCGCCTTGCTTCCAAGCATTGGTTCGACTTACAGCGTTCGTGATCCTTCCGGCGCATGCCGAAATTCCGCTTTTCCTTCTTCAGTTTGCCGATAAATTCGAGTAGTCCGGTAGGCGAAATCAACGCTCGACTCTTCAGAAAACGCTCGCAGGATCTGCTCAGATATCGCCTGCTCTGTGGCTCTGCGCTTTCGGGGTTTGC
>JAYEFP010000255.1:0-4531 GCA_034715975.1 Candidatus Bipolaricaulota bacterium
CAGCTCTCCAGCGTTGCCATGATATCTCGCCTCGCTCAGCCACAGTATCGCGGCCAAGCGCTCGGGCTGTACAATGCCATTGCAGGATTAGGGACGATCATCGCCGGTGTCAGTAGCGGTCTCATGGCGCAACACTTGGGCTATGGTACAACATTCCTAACATCAGGCATCCTTGCGGCCGCTGCAGTGCTTGTTGTGGCGCGCTTGCCCATACCAAGACGTGCAACCAAACGAGTGCCCGAGCCAGAAAACAATAAACGTGCGCTGGTGCACATGCGAGCAGCCTGAATCATCGAGATGATGAACCACAAAGCGTGCATGCACACCGCCGAGCACATCCTGACTGCAGTGATGCGTCAACTCTTCGATTCTCCCCGCAACCTGGAGATGCATCTGGGGAATAAGAAATCGAAGTGCGACTACTCTGTGCCGCGAGCGATTTCAGCTGAAGATATTGCAGTGATTGAGAACGAAGTCAATGAACAGATTGAGAGGGATTATCCAGTGAGTTACGAGGTACTGCCGATCGATGTGGCGCGAGAGACCTACGACCTGTGGAAGGTTCCTACTGGAGCGGAGACGATTCACATCGTTCACATCGGGGATTTTGACGCCACACCTTGTTCCGGCGAGCATGTAGAACACACCACGCAGGTAGGACATTTTTGGATCAAGAGCTACTCGATGAAGGACGATAGCACTGTTCGCATCCGGTTCTCGCTCTGAAGCGCAACACCCTACAGTTCGATCTGTGTGCCAGTCATGACCTCCAGGCCATCCTTGCCGAACATCTCCCGTAGGATGGCGATCGCCTGCTCCCCGGTGCAGTGGCAGGGTCCGATCCGCTCAACACCGAGATCCTTCAGAGCTTTTCCTATTTTGCGCACCTTGTCAGGAGAGGTTCCGCCGAGGTGAAACCCGCCGAGGACGAGGTGCAACGGTTCTCCTGCAAGCTCGGTCGCACTGCGCGCGATCTGCACAATCCCCGGATGGGCACAGCCTGTGATAAGAGCAGGCCCGCTCTCCGTACTGACAATGAGCGACTGTTCTTTGATCGTCGTCCCCAGCTCTCCGGTGGAGAGAAACCCCGGCGAGAACTCGACCGATCTTGTCACACGGATCGACTTTGCATCGGCTGCCCTCACCTTCCCATTGAATGCTTGCGAAAATGACTCTGGATAGACAACGGTCAGATCTTTGTGTAGTGCTGATGATGCCGCTCCGACGTGATCGCAGTGCTCGTGAGAGAAGAAGAGGAAATCGGCCGACTTGAGATCTATTCCCAATGCTGTTGCGTTGGACTCCAGGACAATCTTGTCTCCTCCACTGTCGAATAGAAGGCGCACCGCGCCGCGCTCCACCAGAGCTGAGAATCCCCAGCCAGGTTGTAGGTCACTGCGAGCGGATCGATTGTCGTAGAGGATCAAGACTCTGTCTGTACTCATGCTATTCCTCCTTAGGTGTCTTTAACAGCGTAGTATACTCTTCCCTCTCTCACGCGACGGTTGATCTCATCCCTCTCAGCGAGGCGAGCGAGGTATTTCCCCACTTTAGCAAGATTGATCCCCAGCGAATCGGAGAGGTCAGTTGGCGTGCACGGCCGCACGGAGAGCATGCGCAAAATTTCTGTTGATACTTCATCTTCTCGCAACAGCTTCGATCGGGAAGTGGTCCGTTTGGGGACGATGATGATCGGGATCTTCGGAAGCTCTCTTCTCATCCGTGCGCTGATCTCATGCAGGTTTTCGTCGGAAACTGAATCGACATCTTTCTCTGGCGGACGCACGCACGTGTTGAGGTTCACCTCGTGTGGGCGGATCATGCCAATCTTCTCGATGATATGAGAGATCGAGCTATCACTGATGTTCGATTCGTGCGCCGTGGATTGAACGAGCATCACCTCCAGCCAGATCGGCACACGCCGCGCCAGTCTTTCTATCGCTTGAGCGATTTCATCGATGTCGAATCCTGGCGCGGGGCGATTGATGCGGGCAAACGTCTCCTGATCGCCGGCGTCGAGCGATGGGAGTACAAGGTCGAACTGCGTCGCGGCTTCGAGGACAGTGGGTCGGATGAGGAGGGAGGAGTTCGTGATCAGAGCGATAGGAATATCCGTGATCTTACGGATTTCGGCCACGGCGTCGGTAAGGCGCGGATTGAGCGTTGGCTCGCCGGAGCCGGAGAACGAGATGTAGTCGACGTGTGTCCGGCGAGCGAGAGCTTTCTCCACGGCTGATGCAATCTCTTGCGGCGTGGGAAAGCTCTCCTTCACTTCCTCCGGACCGGCCACGATGTAGCGCTTCTTGCCGAGTTGACAGTATATGCAGTCGAATGTGCAGGTGAGTCGAGGGATCGGATCGATCCCGAGTGACATTCCCAACCGCCTGGATGGGACCGGGCCGTAGACGATGCTCATACTTTGCCCCCTTGTGGGTACCTCTTGCTCTTTAGCATAGCATACTGCTTTTCTCTTAGGAAGCCATGAACCCATGAGGGTTGCTCTGGTCCTAGTATATGACTCTCTTCACTTCTAGAGTCGTCTTTGCAAAGTTCAACAACAAGAGCGTTTTCGTACACTGACTTAATGAATCCTGGCCCGAGTTTGCGATGTACCTCGATTGCCGCTGCGATGATCTCCGAAGTCAGGTCAGCATACGCCACCGTCTTAAACCTCCCAAATACCTCTCTTCATGGCCTCGTGGTCTCCTGAGGGGTTTCTTAGATGTCGATCACGCGCGGGATCATTTTGTCCGTGTCGAGGATGACCACGGTCGCCTTCCCGCTGATCCATCCGCACGCCTCGCCCGGATTGATGACGAGCGTCTTTCCCTCCCTGATGTCGATCTCGTGAGTGTGCCCGTAGATGACCAGATCGTAGGTCTCGCTTTTCACGAGCGCGTCGATGAACTTCGGCTCGTGCATCACTACTCCGCGCCTGCCGGCGAATTCAAACTCGTGGTAATCGGGATAGATCACGCCGATCTTCTCGAATCGTTTTGTCAGATAGAGTCGCTCACCATCGTTGTTCCCAAACACACCGATTAATGGTGCATTAAGAGCAGCGAAGTGGTTGGCAGTGATCGGCGAGATGAAGTCACCGGCGTGCACGACCAGATCGACGTGTTCTTCGTTGAACAGGCGCACGGCAGCGGCGATCTTCGGCATGTTGTCGTGAGTGTCTGAAATGATCCCGATTTTCATTCCAGTGTCTTGCGGATCTTGGCCGCCATGGCGATGAAAGCCTGCGATATTGGCGATTCCGGTGCCTGCAACACGATCGGGCGCCCGTTGTCCGCCTCGGCGCGCGCTTGCGGATCGATTGGCACCTTTCCCAGGAAGAGCACGTCGAGCTTGTGCGCTTCTTCCTCACCTCCGCCCGAGCCGAACAGGTCGATCCGCTCTCCACAGTGTGGGCAGATCAAGCCGGACATGTTCTCGGCGATCCCGATGTTCTTGATCTGCAGCTTCTTCGCCATGTTCGCCGCCCGACGCGCGTCGATTAAGGCGACTTCCTGCGGTGTAGTAACGATAATCGCCATCTCAGGCGACGTGTGCTGGGTAATCGTCAGAACTTCGTCTCCCGTGCCAGGAGGGAGGTCGGCGATTAAGATGTCGAGATCGCCCCAGTCAGCCTCGCCGAGGAATTGATCAATCACCTTCGAGCGCAGTGGCCCGCGCCAGATGATTGGTGTCCCTCCCTCGGTCAGCGATGCTATGGAGACGACCTTTATTCCGTTGACATCGCTGGGAACAATCATTCCACCTTTAGCTCCAAGGCCACCGACGAGTCCCGTCATCTGGGGGACATTCGGTCCGGTGATGTCCGCGTCGAGGAGGCCGACGCGCAGACCGCTCTCGGCGAACGCGTATGCCAGGTTGACGGCTACTGTCGTCTTTCCTACTCCGCCCTTGCCGCTGAACACGACCAGACGGTGCTTGATCCGCTTCATCGCGTCTTCGATTCCCTTGGTGGGGCTCTGTGCGTGCACCGTCGGTTGCTGTTTCTTGTCGCTCATTTCTTCTCCCTTTCGCCAAAGATCTTTGTGCCGATGCGTACCATATTTGCTCCCTCTTCGATCGCGATATTATACGTGTTGCTCATCCCCATTGATAGGTAACGCATCTCGACGTTCTCAATTTCCAACTTGCTCAGTCGGTTGAATAAGCGCTTTGTCTCCTGAAAGTACGGCCGAGCTAATTCTGGATCACCAAAACGTGGACCCATGGTCATGAGCCCTTGTACGTGGATATGATTAAGCTCAGAAAGTTCGCGTATCAATTGTTCGGCCTCTTCGGGGAGAGCGCCGGATTTCTGTGGCTCGCGCCCAGAGTTCACCTCCACCAGAATAGGCATTCTCTTGTCCAGTTTTTCACACTCGCGGGCGATGTGCTCCCCGAGCTTTAGGGAATCTACAGTCTCGACCATATCGAAAATGGGCACTGCCTTCTTCACCTTGTTATTCTGCAGGTGGCCGATGAAGTGCCATTTTGCGATTCGGCCGAGGGCCGCGAAGGCATGTTCGGCCTCCTG
>JAYEFP010000256.1:0-16470 GCA_034715975.1 Candidatus Bipolaricaulota bacterium
CCTTCAGTTCGTCGAGCGCCTCTGCGGTCATCACCAAGCCGTCGTAGCGCAGGATGTCATACACGTTCAATCCCGCGCTGGCCAAGCACTTCACTCTAGGGAGGTTGGAGAAGGACTTCTTGACTGCTCTATTATACTCGCCACTCCCCACGACCACCAGTGTAGAGGAGCTCATCCCCAGTCTCTCAAGAAGCGCCAATGCCCGCTTTGTCTTCGGTTCATCAAAGGCTATCCGATCGATGACGGCAACATTTCCACCGGCAGCGCGGTCGGACATCGCCGAGACAAGTGCCCCCCGCATCATCTTCTTTGTCAGCTTGACGTGATAGGTCTTGGGCTTAGGCCCAAAGACCGTCCCTCCCCCTACCCACACCGGCGAACGCCTCGAACCGGCACGCGCACGCCCGGTCCCCTTCTGACGCCACGGCTTTGCCCCACCTCCGCTAACCTCGCCACGCGTCTTGGTGGAGCTCGTCCCCTGCCGCCGGTTTAGAAGCTGCATGCGCACGGTTCGATAGAGCAGGTCTGTGTTGATCTGCGCCCCAAACAGGCGTTCATCTAGCTCGACTATCTGGGAATCATCGGTCCCATCCATGATATACTGTTTAGCTTCAACCATTGCTCTTCCTCAACTGCAAAACTGTTCCCCGCGCCCCAGGCGTCGATCCCTTCACAACAACCAGGTTCTTCTCAACGTCGATCCCCACGACTCGCAACGACTTGACCGTAACGCGCCGATTTCCCATCTGTCCAGGGAGCTTCTTCCCTTTGACAACACGTCCAGGGTTTACACAGTTACCGACGGACCCCGGGCGTCGATGGAAGTGCGAACCGTGTGACTTTGGGCCACCAGCAAAGTTCCACCGTTTGACGACACCCTGAAAACCCATCCCGCGAGAGGTCCCAATTACGTCGATCTTGTCTCCCTCCGCGAAGATCCCGACGTCCAAGCGATCGCCGACCTCATACTGGGTCGAATCATCGACGCGCGCCTCGAACAGATGGCGATGCGGAGCGACACCCGCTTTGCTGAAGTGTCCACGCAGGGGCTTTGTCACCTTCCGCTCGGGAACCTCATCATAACCAAGCTGAAGGGCATTGTACCCATCTGACTCCACGGTCTTCACCTGCACAACTATGCAAGGCTTCGCCTCGATCACCGTCGTTCCAACAGCGCAGCCATCAACGAACAACTGCGTCATGCCTATCTTCCGTGCTAGAATTCCCAGAGCCATCCGCCTACAACCTCCGCTTTTCTACAGCTTTATCTCAATGTCGATCCCTGTGGGAAGCTCAATGTCCATCAGGGCATTGATTGTCTCCGAGGTCGGTTCCTTGATGTCAAGCAAGCGAGAATGAATTCGCCGTTCGAAATGCTCCATCGATTTCTTGTTGACATGAGGAGCCCGCAGAACCGTGTAGACCCGCCGTTCCGTAGGAAGTGGGATTGGCCCAGAGATCTTGGCTCTGGTCTCTTTGGCCGAGTCAACAATCTTCTTCACCGAGCTGTCGACCAACCCGTGATCGTAACCCCGCAACTTAATCCTAATCTTCTCTCTTGCCATCTTTAGTAACCTCGACTCTTGATTATCTTCTCTCTCATTCCCATCGGTACAACTTCATAGCGCGTCACGCGCAACGTATACATCGCCCTTCCCTGCGTCAATGATCGCAGCCGCGTCGCATACCCGAACGTCTCCGCCAACGGGACTGCAACATACACGATCTGAACCGTTTCCCGCGATCGAAGCTCACGAATCTCGCCCCGTCGACGCGCCAAATCCTCCAATACCTCTCCCAGATACTCACCTGGGGTAACAACCTCCCCCTCCATCATCGGCTCCAGAAGGTCAAAACTCCCTACACTATGAGCTTCATGGATCGCAGCAGCTGCCGCCGCTCGAAAGGCAATCTCAGATGAATCCACAGGACGATAGGATCCCCCAATCAAGGTGGCTCCGATATCGACCAAAGGATAACCTGCAAGGGGGCCGTTTGTCAACGTCTCCCTCACCCCGTCTTCAATCGCGGAACGGTACTGGCGCGGAACGTCCGTTTCCTGTGCATCATCGGTGAACACAAACCCGCTTCCGCGCGCAAGCGGAGCCAATTCAACAATGACATGTGCATAGTGGCCGCGCCCGCCGATCTGCTGGTCGAACGTCCCTTCGACCTTTATCGGGTCACGAAGCGTCTCGTGATATGCCACTTGCGGTTCTCCAACATGGGCAATGACTCCCATCTCCTCGCGCAATCTCCGCATGAGAACTTCGAGATGGAGTTCCCCCATACCGGCAATCACCGTCTGATTTGTCGTCTCATCGAAGCGAACAGAGAACGTTGGATCCTCAAGCACAAGCTTCTCAAGCGCCTCGGTCAAGACTCCCTGCTGCGCCTCCGTGCGCGGCTCAACCGCAATGAAAACGACGGGCTCAGGGAACTCAATATTCTCCAAGAGAATTGGGTGCTCCTTATCGCACAGCGTGTCCCCTGTGAAGATCGGCGTCGAACCCACAACGGCAACAATATCCCCCGCCTGCATCGCGGAAAGCGGGGTACGTTGATTGGCGTGCATACGAAAGATCTTCGTTATGCGCATCCCTTTACCCGTGGAACGATTGAATGCGTGCCCACCTACCTTCACTCGCCCGGAGTAGACGCGGATGAAGACCAGCCGACCTGCATACTGATCACTCACCACCTTGTACGCCAACGCGGAGAACGGCTCATCCGGGGATGCCGGGCGTGTCTCCCCGCTCTCGACGCCACAAACCGCTGGGACATCGAGCGGCGAAGGGAGATAATTAACCACTGCGTCCAGGAGCGGCTGCACTCCCTGGTTATGAAAAGCCGATCCCCCGAGCACGGGAAGGTATCCACGATCGATGCAGGCATGTCTCAGCGCGGCGTGAAATAACTCCGGCGTTACATCACCGCTCGCCAGGTACTCCTCCATAACCTTATCATCGGTCTCCGCCACCCGGTCGATCATTCGATCACGGTAGTGCTCGACACTAGCCTCTATCCCCTCTGGCACGGGGTGAAATTCGTAGCGTTCGCCCTTGCTTTCTTCGTTCCACACAATCATCTTGCGGGAGAGAAGATCAACCATTCCCTGGAGGCGGCGGTCATCATCGCGGTAGGGAAGCTGTAGCGGAACAACGACCACACCAAGGCGCTCTTCGATCATGTCCAGTGTCTCGACGTAGCTCGACTCCACACGGTCTAGCTTGTTCACAAAGGCAATTCGCGGGATGTGATAGCGATCGGCTTGTCGCCAGACGGTCTCCGACTGTGACTCCACCATTTCTACGCCGGAGAAGATGACTATCCCTCCGTCGAGAACGCGCAGGGCACGTTCGACCTCTGCTGTGAAGTCAACGTGCCCCGGAGTATCGATGATGTCAATTCTATGCTCGCGCCAGAAACACGTCGTCGCCGCCGACGTGATGGTAATCCCCCGCTCGCGTTCCTGCGCCATCCAGTCCATTTCGCTGTCACCCTCATGGACCTCGCCCATCTTGTGCGTGCGGCCGGTATAGTAAAGGATCCGCTCTGTGGTCGTCGTCTTCCCGGCATCAATATGGGCCATGATACCAATATTCCGCACCAGCTCAATGACCACAGACCCGTTATCTACTGAAGCATCACTGGGCATAAAGACCCTCTCTCCTATGAATGGTTAATCTAAACAGAGGGGGTGAGGATCAGCTACCAGCGATAGTGAGCGAATGCGCGGTTTGCCTCAGCCATGCGGTGAACGTCCACCCTCTTGTTGTACGCCTTCCCTTCCTTGCGCGCAGCATCCATGATCTCCGCAGCGAGACGTCCGCCCATCGTGTTACCGCTGCGATCTCGCGCTGCTGCTACAATCCAGCGAAGGGCCAAGGCAATCTGTCGATCCTGCGGTACCTCGTAAGGAACCTGGTAGTTTGCTCCACCGACGCGCCTCGTGCGCACCTCTAATCGCGGCGAGCAGTTCGCCAATGCCGCGTTGAACACATCGAGTGCGGACTCGTCACCACCGCGCTTGCCTATCCGCTCCAGGGCGTCGTAAACGACTCCCTCCGCGACTGATTTCTTGCCGTCCTGCATAACGTAATTAATCAGCTTTGCGAGGAGCTGGCTATTGTACTTGATGTCTGCTTTGACATCTCGACCAGGTAATTGCATGTTTTCTCCTAGCTCCCCTTCTTGGCTCCGTACTTCGAGCGGCCTTGCTTCCGCCCTTCTACGCCTTCGGCGTCCAGGCTTCCGCGAACTATGTGATAACGCACTCCCGGCAAGTCCTTGACACGACCGCCGCGGACCATGACGATGGAGTGTTCCTGCAAGTTGTGCCCCTCACCACCGATGTAGGCCGTGACCTCTTTGCCGTTACTCAGGCGGACACGCGCTACTTTTCTCAATGCTGAGTTCGGTTTCTTCGGGGTGCGTGTGTAGACACGTGTGCATACTCCACGCTTCAACGGGCTCTCACCGAGCGCCGGCGCCTTGGTCTTCTTCGTCTTCGGCTTTCGCCCCAACCTGATAAGCTGATTAATAGTCGGCATATTCACTCTCCAAATCGTTGTGGATTATAGATTCCTTCACAAAACCTGTCAAGCGGTTTCCTCTTCCTCTTCCTCTTCCTGTTCCTGCTCCCGCAAAATGCTTGCCCCATCCTCGGTGTACTTGAACCCAGTGCCAGACGGAATTTTCCTCCCAACGATCACGCTTGGTTTCAGGCCATCCAGATTATCGATCTCTCCGCGAAGCGCTGCCTCTGATAGGACTTTCGTGGTACGCTGGAACGACGCCGCTGAGAGCCATCCCTTCGTCTGCAGCGCTGCCTTGGAGATGCGCAATAGCTCACGTTCCCCGCGCGGAAGACGTTTCTCCACAAGAGGAAGCTCTACCGGTTCTCCTCCACGCATGATTGTCAGTGATTGCACACCGCTCTGTTGTGCGGCCCGCAGGAGTTCAGCAGTGACAACCTCTCCGCTTGCTGCAATCAACTTCCCCTCATGGACGACATCTTCGGCCACCGCTTCCCCGATGGCAGCGGAGCGCATGCGCTCCGCCGTTTGGTTCCACTCCACAAGGTCACGCAGCTCCTTCTGGAATTCCTCAAGAAGGACAAGAACATTGATATGGAAGCGAGAATCTCCCGTGTCGGTAACGCGAACGTTGTTTAAGATCTGCCGGATGATCACTTCCAGGTGCTTGTCATTGATATCGACTCCTTGCGCCTTGTACACCTTGTGGATCTCCGTCAAGAAGTACTCACGCGCCTTCGTCACCCCAGCCAGGTCGAGAAGCGTGTTAGGGGCTACAACACCCTTGGTGAGCAGATCACCCTTCTTGATCTTGTCGCCAGCGCGAACAGTCGCCATTTGATCGATCTCAACATCGCTCTTCGCACGGACGGCGAGCTTCGTTATCTCTCCATCACTGTCAACCTTCTCTACTTCTAGAAGATCAAGTCCGCTAACCTCTACGTTCACCAGCTTATCACCGGCGCGCACTTTCTCTCCGTTTCCAACAGCCGACGATACATTCGCTGTCAAAGGGAAGCGGATTGATCGTCCTTCTGGGTTGCAGACCACGATCCGGTCTTCAAGGATGAGGACCGTTCCCGAAGACTCAGAGGCGATGAAGATCGGCTTGGAACGCGATGTGAGCTGATCGCCTGCCTTAACAGAGGATCCAGGTTCAATCATCATGCGCGCGCCGTAGGAGATCTCATAATTCGGACTCTTTCCATCTTTGTCGATGATAGTAAACACTCGATCGTTGTCATCCGACATCTCGATCTTACCAGCGCAATCGGCGAACACCGGCTCGATGTTAAACCTCTCGGTAATGGCATCACCCTCCGCGACAACATCTCCGTCCACGACCACTGGCGTCGCACCACGGGGGACGATGTAAGAACGATCCCCCGCATCAGCATCGATGACAAGCATCTCCTTGCGCTCTTTCCCATTGATGATGAACACCTCGCCGCCGCACGGGCTCCCGCCCTTGATCAGCTTCGCTGCGCTCACCTCTTCACCCTCGGAAGCGGGCTCCAACACCGAAGGAACTAGGATGACCCGCTGGTCGCCGATGACCTCCACAAGGTCCTTCCCCGTCTCAAGAGGAGTAACGGATTCAATGTATCCATCCAGCGGAGAGATCCCGGCTTGCGCGCTCTTTATCGTATTGCGTGCCTCGAAGAGCTCTTCCGCACGTGGTAGCCCCTGTGTGATATCCTCTCCAGCAACACCACCGGTGTGAAAGGTGCGCATCGTGAGCTGTGTTCCCGGTTCTCCCACAGATTGAGCCGCAATCACTCCAATTGCTGTTCCCAGCTTTACCGGCTTATGTATACTCATGTCGTAGCCATAGCAGCGCTGGCAGACACCGTTTACCGACTGACAGACCATGGGCGAGCGGATGATGATCTGGGGACGCACGTTGATCTTGGTAATCTTCGCGTCCTTCAAGGCCAGCTTCAGTCGTGGCGTGATCAGTTCGTCCGCCTGGACAACGACCATCCCCGTCTTCGCATCGTGCACATCATCGACACTCTTGGCACCCACCAGATGCTCTGACCCCTTCCCAGACACACGAACGACGGCCTCCAAATGTCCGACAAGCTGTGCTGTCTCACGCGTGATCCACTGCTCGGCCTCGACAAGCACCTTTCCCGTGCGCGGATCGATTATCGGTCGGCTCGTTACGCGCCCATATATGCGCATCTCGATCGGCTCCATTATGTCATTCTTACTGAACCGCAATGGATCGATATCCACGCCCTGCGTTGTCCCGCAATCAGTCTCACGCACGATCATGTCTGACGTCGCGTCAACCAGGCGCCGTGTCAAATATCCAGAGTCCGCGGTTTTCAGCGCCGTATCGGCAGCTCCCTTGCGTCCGCCATGCGTGGAGATAAAGTACTCCATCATGTCCAGCCCTTCTCGGAAGTTGGAGACGACCGGTCGCTCGATAATCTCCCCTGACGGGCCGGCCATCGGGCCACGCATCCCGCATAGCTGTTTCACCTGGTCCGGACCACCGCGTGCCCCGGAGTTTACTATTCCATAGACGGCGTTGTACTTGTGCTGCCGCAGATTCTCCATTGTCGCATCTTCAACTGCATCGACAGTTCGCCGCCACACACGGATGACAGCACGCTTGCGCTCATCATCAGTTGCCAAGCCCACCTGGAACATCTTCTGAACGCGCTTGACGATCGCGTATGATTCCTTGACGATCCCTTCTTTCTCTGATGGTATAAGACAATCCTTGATGGAGATCGTCAGGCCGGAGAGCATGGCGTATTTGAACCCCAGATCCTTCAGATCGTCCAACACCTCTGAGGTCTTCTCCCAGCCGAAGCGACCGTGACATTCCTTGATGGTGTTCTTAATAGCACGCCGATCCATGACGCGCCCGTAATCACGAATCTCCTCGGGAAATATCTCGTTCATCTGCGCACGCCCGAGCGTCGTATCGATGATCTTGCCATTGATGCGGATCTTCACCGGGGCATGCAGGTCTATGACCCCTTCTTCTTGTGCTCGCCACGCCTCGTCGAGATCGCGGAAGCACTTCCCCGCACCGACGGCATCGTTATCGAGAAGCGTCAGATAATAGTAGGCATAAATCGGATCCTGCGTAGGAAGGCTCAATGGCTCCCCATGCGCCGGCGAGAGGATGTTGCGCGGTGCCGCCATCAGCTCCCGCGCCTCAGCAATCGCTTCGGGGGACAAAGGAAGGTGCGCTGCCATCTGGTCGCCGTCGAAGTCCGCATTGTACGGCGTGCACATGAGGGGATGCAGGTGAATCGCATCGCCATCGACAAGGACCGGCTCAAATGACTGCATCGAGAGTCGATGGAGGGTTGGAGCACGATTAAGAAGGACTGGGTGATCCTTAATCAACTTCTCAAGTATGTCCCACACCTCGGGCATCCCGCCGAGCAAGGCCTTGTTCTTGATCTCATCGAAATCGGAGAACGTCGTCGTCTCCAAGTAGTGGAGGATGAACGGCTTGAACAGCTCAAGGGCCATCTTCTTCGGCAGACCACACTGCGACATCTTGAGCTTCGGGTCGACGACGATCACGGCTCGCCCTGAGTAATCAACACGACGTCCAAGCAGGTTTCGTCTTAGTCGTCCGTGTTTTCCATGAATCCTCTCGGAGAGCGACTTAAGGGGACGATTGTCACGACCGCGAATCGGGCTTTCTTTCTTTTCATTATGGATCAAAGCGTCGACCGCCTCTTGCAGCATGCGTCGCTCGTTGCGCAGTATGACCTCCGGCGCTCCCATATCGACCAGCTTCTTCAGCCTGTTATTCCTATTGATGATTCGTCGATAGAGATCGTTCAGATCGGTTGTGGCGAACTTCCCACCATCGAGCTGGATCATTGGCCTCAAGTCGGGAGGGAGGACAGGGATGACATCGAGGATCATGTCTTGGGGGTTGTTCCCCGAGTCGCGTATCTGATCGACCACCTCTAGGCGCTTTACCAACCGGCGGCGATTTCCCATGGCTCGTTCGTGCTCCAGTTCATTGCTCAGTTCCCCATGAAGCTCATTGAAGTCAATTTCCTCGAGCAGTCCCTTGATCCCCGCTGCTCCAGTAGCAGCAACGAACCCATTGGGATAGACTCGCTCATAGGCACGCTTCTCAAGAAACGTGATTCGCTCCCCCGCCTTACGCGGAAACGCCGGGTTCCTTCCCTTTGTAATCAGAAAGACTAGGCTATCTAAGACCTCACGATCGATCGGCTCACCTGTAACATCAGGCCCGTATCGATCGACAAGCATGTCGAACGCCGTCCTGGAGCAGAGTTCCCCTACCGGCCGTTCGGCGATCACCGTGTCCACATCAATCTCGTCCCCGTCCTCAACCATCAGGGCAACATCACCAACAATCGGGTACTCTCGCGATCCGACAACGACAGCCTGCGACCTCTCCCCATTGGTGAGAGTACGCTCTTCCAGTGTCACCCGCCCCGCTTCCGATGCCACTACCTTCGGCACCGTATCAACGAAGAAGGCCTGCTCCACGGTAAAGTCATACGCACTACTCAAGATCTCCACTTCCAAGGAATACAGAGTCTCCCCTGGACGTACATCACGCGATTGCGAAGACGTAACCAGATAGAGCACCTGTTCGATGGGCTCCGTCTCATAGTAAGCGATGCGTTGGAGTTCCTTCTTCTTCATTCCTAGCAAGCGAGCAAGGAGGCTAGAAACGCCCTTCAGAAACCAGAAATGAACCACAGGGCTCGCAAGCGAGATGTGCCCCATGTTCACACGCCGCACAGAAGAGTCTGTTACGAGAACTTGGCATTTCTCGCACGTAATTCCCTCGTACTTCTTCCCTTTGTACTTGCCGCAACCACATTCGTAACTGTTCTCTGGGCCGAAAATCTCCTCTGCATAGAGACCGCCCTTCTCTGGGCGATGCGTCCGATAGTTGATTGTCTCCGATTCCGTAACCTCGCCATGAGACCACCGCAACATATCCGCCGGGGATGCTAGCTGTAGCTTAATCCGTCTGATGTCATCGCCAGAAATCAATAGGCTCACCTCGCGCTTGAGAACACATTCCTTCTTTCACACACAACAGTAGACAAAAAGGTCCCGCCTGCAACGGGACCGCCATCATACTTAGACTACTTTCTTGTCTGATAGGGAGACACCAAATAGCTTACTCCTCAGCCTTTGTTCCGTGAACGTTCTGCTCTCTTGGCACTTGTTTGCACAGTCTGTGATGTATTTCCCTCTCATTTTATAGATCACGCCTATGCGCAGCACAAGCCATTCGACCTCTTTGCTTCCACCTTACCGACACCTAACTCTGATGCCCTCTCCACGCTGTTGCAGAACCTTAGAGGCTGTCTTGCCATTGTGACACACAACAAGAAACAGGCAAACACCCCCTTTCTCCCTCCGTAAGGGGGGTTCCATTCAATCCTTTCTTCTCCAGAACAGATGGCGCGCAAGACTCAAATCTACCTCGCCAATAAAAGAGTATACATCATTGTGACCGCTTTTCAACCGTGGCGGCGAGATGCCCATCAAGACGGGAGGAAAGACGACAAGAAAAGCAGGTCTTGTCTATCTCCTTCAACGAACGGAAAGGCAAAACGTTCAGCTGCTGCGTCTCATCATCCTGTTCGAAGCGGTAACTCACGGGAACAGCCGCCAGGTAAGCCGCTTCACTGTGCGTAGCGGTGATACGGGCCGCAAGATTGATTATCTTTTCTATCTCATCTTCTGACTTGCTGCTCCAGTCTGTACGCACCAGGGTCATCGGCCCGGAATGTGTTGGGAGATAGACACGTAGATCCTGCGGCAAGAAGTACGTCTGCAATTTCCTCTTCTCATTTTCGTCCACCGCCAGGACCACCTTCACATCCGGAGAGCGTTTGTAGTAGAAACTAAACTCTAGCAATTTCAGTGTGTTGAGCGTGAACGCCTCCTCCGCAAACAGATTCTCTAGCCTCTTTCCAAATCCGGAGAGGGTTAGCTTGCAACGCGGATAGAACCCCACCTCATTCTCCACATCCAGATCGAGATCCCTTCCCAAGTCCATCAACCGATCCCACTCCCCGTCACGTAGATCGCCGAGGAGATCACGATCTACCCATCCCTTGATCTCAGGGATCGTGGCTGGGAGGAGTTGACCAGAGAGAGGGCGAAGGACGAAGCCCATTATCCCAAGATCCTCGGTGATGCGCTCCATCTCTTGTTCGGAGAGACCATGATGATCCATGACCTCGCCGGTGATAATGAAATCAGCCTTGAGTCGCTGCGCAAACCGGATCGCACGGGAGAGCATCAGGGTGCGACAGCTCAGGCAACTACGCAAGAGGGAGAAAGGCTGACCTGGAATAATGTTTGCCAGCCTGCGGTAGTCATTTTTCAGAGACTGGGTGCGAAACACCGTTTCCGGCCATTCGTCCTTGACCAGCTCGCGCAGGCCATCGGGCTCTTCGAAGAACGGTGAACGAAAGTGCAATAGGAAGATCTTGTCGACCGCTGGCGATCGCTGCACCAACCGCGCTGCCACGCGACTGGCCAAACTACCGGAAAACAGGGCGAGTGCTGTTACCACGCTTTACCCCTGGCCATTCTCCTCCCTATCGCCTCGGCTCAATTAACCCATAGGCTCCATCTTGCCTATGGTATATGACACTCACCGCATCTGTCTCGACGTCAATGAACACCAAGAAGCTCTTCTCAAGGGCATCGAGCTGCAAAGCAGCCTCCTCTGGCGTCATCGGTTTCTGGAAGTACGTACGCGCACGCATGATTTCACGATGGTGGCTCGTCTGCCCACCTTCATCCACTTCGGCAATAGGGGCACTGCCCCCACGATCGTTAAGATGGTCCTTGTACTTCACCAGCTGCCGCTTAAGCTTGCCGATCGCTCCGTCGACCGAGGCGTACATGTCTGAAGATTCTTCCTTCGCCTTGATCAGCTTTCGATTCGTCAGGTGGACGTGGAAATCAGCAATCTGCCGTTCCTTTTCCACAGATAGGACAGCATCGATGCTGATGATCCTATCAAAATAGCGATTGAGCCCTTCCGTCTTCTTCAACACGTACTCGCGCAGCATGTCGCTCGATCCGGTGTGTCGCTCAACGATCTTTACCTTCATGCCCCCTCCTTTGCACCATCTCATTGTAGCACAAATGGAGGGAACTAGTCAACGCTCATGCCGTTAAAATGCTGACCCTAAGAGGTCTTCCTACTGTTCTCCCAGTTGAACAAGACGAGCACTAAGAAGGACCATGATTCGATGCAGATCGGCGGGGGCAACGTCAGGTTGGAAGACGCCAAATTCACGCGCGATAAATGCCTTGAGATTGCTGTGGTAGTGCATCTTGCCACTGCGTCGTTCACGCACAAGAAGCCCAGTCTCCAGGGAGTCACGCGGAGGATCGTTCTCGATCACACCACGCGCACAATTCGTCCACGCAGCAATCTGATCGACTGAATAGGACAGGGGAGCATGCCCAATCACAAATCCAAGGATCCGCCGGTGCAGAATGTTCTTTCTGGCGGCACGGTTGACTATTCGATCAATGTGCCTCTCTACCGCCTCCGGAAGGCCGTCCAACGCCTCAGGTGATGCCGTAAACGGCCCTGTAACCAGTGGTTCGATGTCGATTACCCCAACGGGCGCACCAACGGAGAGATGCTCCTTTTTTGTTGCCATGGATTGCCCCGAGTACTTGGTACCGGGGGTGTTCATCCTCTCCATTCCGGGATGTTCGACAGAGTGCACAATCGCCTTGCTGATATTCTGCACATCGGGGTAAGACGGTTGCGGCACCTCTACCTTAATGTATCCGAGAGTGCGTGCGATCCCCTCCAAACGGGCGATTGTCTCGTCCTTTTTCATCCCCTCCGACTCGAGACGAGCAAGCTGTCCCTCAAGCTGATCGATGCGGGACTTCTTCCCCTTTCCCTGTTTTGCGTGTTCTATTGCTTCGATGATCGCCTGATTTACCTGTTTCAGCTCTGGGGTGACGACAACCTCAAGTGACGGAGTGAATCCGGCATGGAACGTCTCCCGCTCGCGCACATAGATCGGGAGGACGGTATCTCCATTCATATAGGCACACTCACCGGTAGATAGGGCGGCGATGATTTCCTTGGTCTCGGCCTTGCGCCACGGGAGCATTTCGGAGTAGACGCGCATATCGACCTCGTGCACCACGCGGTGGAGGAAGAGCATCCCCGCCTGACTGAGAACATCCTTGTCGACCTTGGCACTACGCTGGGAGATGACGATTGCCCCCAATCCCCGTTTCCTACCGCGCAGGGCAATGCGCGCGATCAATTCCTTCAACTCGGTCTTCACGCCCTGCGGGATGAACTCGTGTGCCTCCTCGATCCCGACGATGTATGGGTGACGAAGCTTCCCCGCAAGGTTCCACAGCGCGCCTAAGTATTCCTGGAGAAATACATTTCGCTCCTCGGAGAGGAAGCCCGAGAGGTCGACAACGACGGGAACGTTCTTCTCCATGCTTATCTGCGCGATCTCCTCTGCACAGTCCGCATCCACCTCGATCTCCACGCCTTCGCCGCGTCCGACGACCAGCACCTCATACTTCTCCTTCAGGCCGAAGTACTCACCGTCGATGTCAATGATAGAGAGCGGGTAGTTATTGCGCAGCAGTTCCTCAAATATGACTCCGGCCGTGTTCGACTTCCCTGACCCACGTATACCGAGGATGGCGATGCACTGCCCGATGATATCCTCCAATTCGAGATCGAGGTCACTGCTAATCGAGAGTGGAATTCCCATGGTACGCGGCAAGAGATCTCCCTCTCGCCAATAATCTCCTCTTTCGTCGTTTGTATGAAGAAGAGATTAGCAAGAAGCGCCCGACCCTCACAGGGCGCATGTCCTATTCCTGGCAGTCCTCTTTCCCCTTTAGGTCGCCTGAGAAGAGCTCCATTGCCGCGGCGATCGCTTCCTCGCGCGCGCAAATCTCACCTGAAAGAATGCGGTCGTGAACTTCCTCCAACACCTTTCCCAAGCGAGGTCCAGGGGTAGCACCCATTTCGATCAACACGTGCCCATCCACCAGCGCCCGCGCTTTTTTCAGATCGCACACGCGCTCCATATGATTTACAACACGCAGCGTCTCCTGCAATATCGGAGCCCACCCGGAGGATTTGTGCGCACATGCCTCACAGTCCGCAACGAGCACCTGCAACAGATCGAAGAACAGGGGATACCGATCGCGCAGAGGCGCCTGCTGCATCTCACCAGTTGCAGTATTGTCATCGGAGGATATCCGCTCAGAGCGCATCCCGTCGGTATGCATACCGTCGCTCACGAAGCGCACCTGCTTGCCACGGCCCATCTTGGGAAAGTCGGCAATGCGCATGTGATTCTTCACCAGGAAGACCAGACGGGCAATCTCGTGCCTGCTCATGCGCAAGCGCATCCCGATTCTGCGCGTCATCCGCGCGCCAATAGCATCGTGTCCCCCCATGTTTGCACCCTCATTTCGGGCGAGCGCTTTAGGCTTTCCGAGGTCGTGCAGGAGGATCGCGAGCTTGACGAGCGGGTCGTGAACGAACTGATCGGCGATGCGCACGGCAAGAAGTGTGTGTACGTACACATCTCCCTCCGGGTGGTATTCCTCCGGTTGAGGCACGCCCTTCATCGCCGTCACCTCAGGAAGGATGCGGGAAAGCAGCCCAAACTGATCAAGAAGCTCTATCCCCCGCGCCGCAGCGGGAGTAGCGAGTGTTCTCAGGAGCTCATCGCGGATCCTCTCCCAAGAGATCGACTCGATCTTACCCGCGTTCTCAGCGATCGCCGCCGCCGTTGCCGGATCTATCACTCCGTCAATTCGGCAGGCAAAGCGGACCGTACGCAACATGCGCAGGTAATCCTCGGCAAAACGCACCTGCGGATCACCGATTGCTCGAATGCGCCCGGCCTTCAAATCTTCGATCCCACCGACGAGGTCGATCACCGTGCCATCGCAGGTAGCAGCGAGGCCGTTTATCGTTAGATCGCGCCGATTAACGTCACCAGCTAAGTCACGCACCAACTCGACCTTCCCCGGCCAGCGCCCATCGTAATCACCCTCAGTGCGAAAGGTGGCGACCTCGTACTGCTGCCCATCCGGCGCGGCGATGACCAGCACCCCAAATTCCTCGCCTACGCCAACAATCGGACGATCACGAAAGAGACGCCGAACTTCTTGAGGAAGCGCAGAGGTAGCTATGTCCACCTCGTGTGGTGAGAACGGTATCGAAGGATCGAGGATCGAGCGCATTGCATCGCGGACGACGCCGCCTATTAGGACCGCCTTATAGCCGGCGGCGTTCAGACGCCCCAGGATCTCGCGCGCGTACGGATGATGCTCGAAGATCTTGTCCACATCGATGCGATAGTCGCTATTCATGACAAGGGTGACTATACCGGGCAAGCAGGATGGAACGCAAGGAGCATGACTTCAGCGAGCAAACTGTGGCAATCCACGGCTAACAAGCTGTTGCACAACGTCTTGTCCTTACTGGTCGCAGAGCAAGACGCGAGGCCGAACAGAAGCTTTCACCGCTCGGGGGGTGTAGTAAATTCTAGATCGGCTACTACACCCCCAGGCACGCAGAGAAGGAAAACAGGTTGAGTGATTGTTGGACCAGCGCGTCTTCCCCAGTGTGCATTGAATAAGCTGTCATTATTACTCGGCTGCTGGATCATAACAACCTGGAATTCCTGCTTCCGCAAGATCGCGTCAGAACGACTCAAAACATACTGTACTCCCTTGAAACCATGCGCTGAACGAGATGGATCTGGCTTCTAATCTTCGGTGTACTGATCTTGCTGGCGATTGTTAGTCTTCCCCTGGTAACAGAAAGTACGGCCAGCTAACAACTCACCGGAGCGGATCCTGCAGCCCGTGTACGTTGGCGATGTCTCTCAGACCGAGGATAGTGTTTTTGATCCCACTGACTGTGATCTCGCATGGATGTTGGAGCAGTTTGGTCATCGGATCTCCAACCGACATTTCTCATCCAGATTTCAGATGGGCTGGTGTAGTCATCAGATGCTCGATAAGCCTTGGCAGGCTAACAAAGCGGACTTCCATCTCTCTATACTGTCGAGCGTATTCCTGATCAATATCTGTTGCTACAACCCAATTGTGCCCCTCAGGGTACTGTCGCCGGAAAGCCTGTAGATTCCTCGGTTTAAACTCATCCGCGGTCCATTTGCACTCGATCGTGTCTGGTTGCTGCCCACGCCGGGCGCAGACAAAGTCCACTTCGTGCCCTCGTTTATCGCGCCAGTAGTTGATTTCTCGCGTCTGAAGATTCGCCTGCATCTCGTTGAGGACGAGGTGCTCCCACAGTGTCCCAAGATCCTCTGCGCGCAGCTCATACCATCCACGAAGGTAACAGACGAAACCAGTGTCGAAGGCAAACACCTTCGGGGCGGCAACGATCTCCGTAGGGCGATGTGTGCTGAATGGACGGACCACGTGTGCAACGAACGTGGCCTCAAGCACGTTGAGGTAGTTGCTGATGGTGGTACGACTCACTTCACAAGGAGCAGCGAAGCGAGTCGCCTCGAAGATGCCACCGCTCTGTGCAACCAACAACTCGACAAACTTCTGGAAAGAGGCGCGTCGCTCCAAACGGAATAGCTCCTGAATGTCCTTCGCCCAATAAGCATCCATCCATTCCTGAAAATCCCGCTTCGGTAGGCTCTCGGCCAAGAAGAACGGCGGCAGCCCTCCGCGGAGGATGCGCTGGTGAAGATTCTGGCTCTTAAAAGCCGGAAGATCGGCCAACACCATTGGCGTAAGCCACAAGTTGCGTTTGCGCCCAGCCAAGGTATCTCGAAATTTCGCTGAAGCCCCCAACGTTGAAGAGCCGGTAGCGAGAATGCGGATGTCGGGGAAGTGATCCGCAGCAATCTTGAGAAGCTCCGATGGATTCATGAGTCGA
>JAYEFP010000257.1:0-4501 GCA_034715975.1 Candidatus Bipolaricaulota bacterium
GCCAGCAGGCAAAGCGGGTGACGTTCCCTACACGATGGAGCGCATCGACTCACAAGGATCAGACACCCCGGACAACTGGGCAAACACGCGCAACATAAGCGATAACGGCCTATTCTTCGGCACGCCTGGAGAGAGGAACTCCGTCTCATACACACCTCCGCAGGCAACGTTCTCCTTCAACCCCGATCCAGCACATCCAGACGAGCCGGTCCTTTTCACGGCCAACGCTGCTCTCGACGTCAGTAGCAAGATCGCTTCCTACGCGTGGGACTTCGGAGACGAAGCAGTCGGGCGCGGCCAGACGTTCAGCCACACCTATGTTCAGACCGGAAGCTACTCAGTTCTTCTCACCTTGCGCGACGACCACGGTGGCGACTCACACGTAGTGAAGAACATACGCGTGATCGTAAATGCGCTTCCACGCGTAGACTTCAGCGTGCGTTCGTCGGCAAGTAAGCGCATCCTGCAGAGCCTCGATCCGCTTCAGTTCATAGATGAGTCGTACGACTCCGACGGGAAGATTGTCGCCTGGGAGTGGAGTTTCGGCGATGGAACGATGAGCACAGAGCAGACACCGTTCCACACGTACATTGGCTGTGGCACCTACATCGTGCGGCTCGATGTCACGGACAACGCCGGTGAGCATTCATATCAGACACAGTCACGGAAGATAGAATCAATAGCACCAGTCGCATGGTTTACCTCCTCCCCAGAGTGTCCGAACGTTGGCAATGAGATCATGTTTGATGCGATAAATTCATTCGATCACGATGGGATAATCGTACGCTACGATTGGGATGTAGATGGGGATGGCCGCGCGGACTACACCTCACCTCTTCCGTCCGCTCGCTTCTCTTTCCAAGAGGGTGGTGAGCACGCGGTGTCGCTTCAGGTGACGGACAATTGCGGAGTCGTCTCGCTTCCGTACGTCAACCACGTCATCTTGAACTACCCCCCCGCGGCTGTGTTCCAGGTCTCAAAGTTCTACCCAAAGCAGGCCGAGGTTATTCAGTTTACCGATCAGTCACACGACGATGATGGGACGATAGCATCCTGGAAGTGGGACTTCGGCGATGGCTCATCCGCAAGTGAAGAGTCTCCGCAGCATGCCTACAGCGACGCAGGAACGCACACTGTAACCCTCACCGTAACCGACAACCACGCCTCGCAGACGGCAATCTCCTCGCAGATCGCGGTCGTCAATATCCCACCCACTGCTCACCTTACCGCGAATGGCAACGAGGGAAAGAGCGAGGTGAAGACGAACGATACCGTGACCTTCGACGGATCGATGTCGCACGACGACAGGAATCCAGCGCGAACAGGGAAGGTCGTCTCTTATCAGTGGGACCTTGATGGGAACGGAACCTACGAAGAAGAGACCGATTGTCCCAAAATCACACACAGCTATCCGGACAATGGAATCTACAAAGTCAGATTACAGGTAACAGACGACGACGGTGCCACCGGTCTATCAAACCAAGTGATGATCATCGTTCACAACCGACAACCAAACGCAGGCTTCGCTAAATTGCCCGATGTACCGACCGACGCCGATGAGGTCCTGTTCAGTGACGCATCGAGCGATGCGGATGGAACGATCTCCTCGTGGGAGTGGAGCTTCGGAGATGGAACGAGTTCAAATGGAAGCAGCCCTCACCACAGTTTCCCCGATGATGAAACCTACGAGATCAGTCTCATTGTCACCGATAATGATGGAGCCCGATCGACGCCGTGCATAGGACAGATCACTGTGGCAAACGCAGCTCCATTAGCGGGGTTCGACATTCCAATGGGCTCATTCGCAGGAAAGCCGCTAACATTCAATGACCGCTCATATGATCCGAGCCCAACGGGAGAGATCGTACACGTTGCGTGGGACTTCGGGGATGGGACATTCTGTCCGGGAAGCGTTGATGGATGCGATGGCGGAGACGTGTATAATCCCGTCCATGCCTACGCTGTTGCCGGCACGTACACTGTGCGCTTGGTGGTAATCGACGATGATGGAGCCCTCGATACTGTCACCCATACGCTCACCGTCGCAGAGTGACTTATCGCTAACTGGCCAGTCGGTAGCCGAAACCTCGCACCGTAAGTATAAACTTGGGGTGGGAAGGATCATCCTCTAGCTTCTTGCGCAACAGATATATGTACTTTTGCACATCCTGGAAAGTAGCGTAGCGGTTATCCGGCCACAGTCGAGAAAGAATCTGCTGGCGAGAGAACACCCGCCCGGGTTCCGAGAAGAGGAGCCCAACTAACGCGTATTCCTTGGGGGATAGGGTTATTTCCTTCCCCCTCAAGATAACCACCTTGCGCATGTCGTCGATCTCAAACGATCGTTGCTCCACCACGGGAGATGAGCGGCGCAACACCGCTTCGATGCGCGCTCTTACCTCGACAAGCTTGAATGGCTTGGCTATGTAGTCATCCGCTCCTCGGGAGAGCCCACGCACCTTGTCGGCCACCCGTCCGTACGCGGTGAGCATGATCACCGGGCAGTTGCTACGCGTGCGAATCCAGTCGAGAACCTCCCATCCATTCATTCCAGGAAGCTTGACGTCGAGCAAGACAAGATCGGGGGGCGCTCCAGGGAACATTCGAAGGAGCTCCTCGCCAGTTGAGGCACTGCTCACATCATATCCTTCAGCAATCAGAGAAGAAGAGAGGATCGTGGTGATGTCCGGCTCGTCCTCACAGATCAGTATCCGCATCGCTGTTCTCCTTCTCGTCTTCTTCGGGTGCGCGAGCCGGTAGCGTCATCGAGAACGTGCTTCCCTTGTTCTCCCCTGCGCTTCTCACCCAGATTGCACCGTTCATCTCATCCAGCAGCCGACTGACGATGGACAGGCCAAGACCGCTACCGTTTGCCTTCATCCTGCGCGCTCTGTCCGTGCGGTGGAACTCACCGAAAACTAATTCTTGCTCCTCCTCACAAATGCCCATCCCCGTGTCCGAGATCACAATCTTTCCCTTGTCTCGGTAACTGGAAACGGAGACCGTGATCTCGCCACTGCTGGGAGTATAACTGATGGAATTAAGCAATATATTGGTGATAATCTGCATTACACTGCCAGCATCGGCATAGGCGGTCACCGGCGTGCACTCACCGCTAAGCTCAATCCTGAGCCCTTTGGCATCGGCCTGTGGAGACAAGAGATCTACCGCCTTACGTGTGATTTTGCTCAGGTCAATTGTTGAAAGTGAGAGATTGCTCTGCCCAGTATCGATACGAGAAACACTGAGTAGATCATCAAGAAGCTGCGTGAGTCTCTCAAGCTGTATTTGTATACGCTCGATCTTCTCCTTCTGGTCGACACGTGGTTTCTCCTCTGACAGGAGGTCGATGAATCCACTGATAATTGTCAACGGCGTGCGTAGCTCATGCGATGCCATAGACAGGAAACGCGTCTTCTCGTGACTTAGCCGCTCGACTTGCGCAGCATAGTCCTGCAAGCGTTGCAGGTTGTGGTTGATCTCTGTCACATCATGCCCGGCAATCACCCAGCCATCCAAGGCACCATGAGCATCATATCGAGGTCGACTATACCACTGGATGGCTCTCTCTTCGCCGCTCTTGCAGCGAATCACGGTCTCGAACCGCTGCGATCCACGCCCTTCAACCCGAATCTTGTTCTGTCTCTGCCGAATCTTTGCCCTATTCTCGACATCGGGGTACAGCCACTCCCAGACCCTATCGTTTCCTACTATCTCTTCGCGCGAATAGCCACTGATCTGCTCCGCTTCATCGTTCCACAGGATGATCTTGCCGTTCTTGTCGGTCACGTTGATCCATACGCCCGCCGTCTTTATGAGCTGTTGGTTGAAGTCGTGTAATCGCCGTAACTCCGCGAGTGCCTCCTTTTCCCGCGTCACGTCGCGCAAGCACCCCACCGAACCCTTAAACTCCCCGGCATCATTGATCACCGGGACAGCGATAACATGTGCCCAGAACGGCGTCCCATCGTCTCTCACTAGACGGGCATCATAGGCGCTGCGTATACCACGCATGCGCTTACGCTGTTCGGAGGAGAGAAGGTCACGAGAAGCTGGTGGTGTCCAGAAGGAATAGTCGTGCCCCAAGATCTCTTTCTCCGAGCGACCGAATAGCTCACAGGCCTTCTTGTTCAACCGTGTCATCCGACCATCCGCATCCAACACGACGACGCCCTCTCCCATAACATCGAGTATCCGCTGCAGATCCTCGTTTACTGCCCGTAGGTCTTGCTCCATCTTCTTGCGAGTAGACAGATCCGTTAGATGCACGAGGACCAGGTCGGGCGGGACAAAACCCGTTGTCACCGACAGTGTGCGCACCTCGCCCGTTGAAATAAACCGATGCTCCAACTCCTCTTGGAGGGTACGGTGCGTTCTGTAGCATTCAATCAATCCAGCAGGAATCTCAGGACGGTCCGGGTACATCTCGCTGGCAAGCCTTCCTAGGTAAGAAACGAGCTTCCCACCGGTCATATCATCGATAGCGTCGTTGTAGTCGACA
>JAYEFP010000258.1:0-4431 GCA_034715975.1 Candidatus Bipolaricaulota bacterium
TGTAGTAAACAGAACCGGCTACTACACCCCCTAAGTGCTCTTCGTGCCTGCCTGTCCTTCGGACCTGTCTGCGTGCGCCTGCCTGTCGCATCCGCGATGCAGACAGGAACACGCACAGGCAGACGCAGACAGGTCCTTCGTGGTGAAACAATTCTGTACCTCTGCGCGAGTCTTGGCGCTTCACCCTTTTCTCTGGTTACCCACTCGAAACGACAAAGAGCCTTTAATCAATTCACCCGGTTGAACCAATCCGACTAGCGCTTCTACTCTGTTGGTCTCACGATTCGTAAGCGCCTCTAGCTGCTGCCAACTTGCTGAAACGGCAACACTTCTAAATTGGCCTTCTTGCTTCGTGCTGACTCAACAATCTCCTCAAGTGTCTTTGCTGTCTGCGGATCAATCCATTCCTCCCCGCACTGGCTGCAGATGCTTGCCGGTACCTCCCTCACGACAACTACACCCAGACCAAGATCTACGGAGTAGGTGGTATGTCCCTTTTCTCTCTCCCCTCCACAAATGGGGCATTTGCTCATGTCAATCCCTCCTGGTCCTGAAATCCGATTCAAACTCATCCGTACTCGGCTCGTACACAGTGATGATATATGCTTTCTGGCTACTTGCAGCAAAGCTTACCACAACATGCAGCGGGCAGCCCGCAACGACCTTGAACATCAAGCAGCTGGGAAACGGCTTGTCACCTGCGTACTCTTCGATGACCTCGCCTTCCGTGATGACTCGTAGTGCGTCACTTTGGCGAATGTTGCGCTCCGCAAGTCGCACAAGAGCGTGCTTTCTCCATTCGAAATCACCGCTATGGATCGCATCACGCAGGCTGCCAAGGTCCATACTCGTTCCCTATGATAGTACTTTTCCACCCACTATATAACACATGCCTCATCCCAATCCGCATTCCACAGCCTTATCCCGTCACTTCAAATCTCGAAACCCGGACTACGCAATTCCCTTTTTGCGATCCGTTCTCCGCAGCCTCCCGTCGGACCTGACTCTTTCCCGTCGCCACGACAATCTCCTTGAGCAGTAACTAATCCAACCAATTCAACTAATTCAACATTCAAGATTAGTTGCCAAATTGGTCAAGTCTTGCAATCCAACATTTCCCGCCTTATGAAGTACTCCCTTTATCATAGCCTCACCAATCACTGGCTATCCTTAGCCATGTTCGCTCATCACGCGTTACTGATCACGCATCACCGAATTCCACGCGCATTACCCATCACCATTCCGTCTCCGCTATCCTTTCCAGCCGAGGATGATGATTGCCGCCGTGGACAGGTTATTCATGGTCCGCAATCTCCCGTTCAAGATGGCCCCGTATCTTTCCAAGAATTATGGTTCCTCTCCTCCTCCGAGATGATCTTACCAGATCGCAGTCGAAACTTGGTGCATCAGATGGTACAACTTTTTCACCGCACTGCCATCTCTGCGCGATTCATTCGATTCGTTTGCCTTAGGGAGCTGTCTCAGTTTGAAGTGTCACGCTGACTTCACCGGGCTGTATTAGTTGCCGAGCGGAGGCGTTGAGAAGCTCTACACTAACTGGTTCACCATCTTCACCATAGCTGACAATGACCCCCCCCGGCTCTTCTACGGCATCGACAGGCGGGCCATCACGAAGAATCAGTAGTAACACATCAGCTTCTGGATCATATCGAATCCGCATTTTCCTCCTCCTTCCAGTATCTCTTTACTCTGCTTGTCCAGTATACTGTGAGAATCTTGCGTTTCCCCTCTGTCTCGACAAAAGGTACCCGCAACAGGCCGCCCTCTCTCTTTACTTGCGCAACCAACGCATCCTGGTCGCCAGGTACGATTTGTTCAGGATTCATAAGCAAAGTTTCTATTTCTTGACGGGTGACGCCCCGCTTTCTTGCCCATTCTCTCTGACGTCCCTCTGCATGTTTCGTCCACCTGATCTCCACAATACTATCCTCTCATCCCTGTGCTCCCCACCCCATTTTGAGTACTCAGCACCAATTACGGTTCTCCTACCGCGGGAGATGATGCTTTAGAGGCTCGGTTTTTTCCGGTGACTCTTGATCTCCGCTACCGCGCCGTCAATAGTAATGTCTTTGAGCCACTCTTCCCGATCCCGGGTATAGTCACCGTTTCCTAACTCAAACTGCTGCAGGAAACGCGCCATATCAACCGGCCCCAACGCCTTCACCAACGCATCAAGGGGACACTTCCCCATCAAGGGGACATTTCCCCATCAAGGCCTTGCTCTCTAATCCGTTCCGGTGTCGTTCTTAATGGCGCCATTTGCCACCACCTCCGTAAGCCATAGGATAGGATTCTTAACCCTCACACGCAAGACGTCACGATGCTTCTTTACCTTACTCACCATCTGGTCATCAGTCGTGAGTAACACATCAGCGGCACCAGCTTCCGCGCAGGCAAGGTGCAAGGCATCAAGGGCCATGAATCCGAGACGTTTCAGTTCTTTAGCGCGGGCTTCAGCCGAGTCAGTTATGAGTTGCTTGGATTTGGCGACCAAAGCCAGGTGGATAACCTTTCGTTGCCGTTCCTTATCCGGGATGCGAGATACTTCATAAGCCACTGCGTCGCTGGGGTTCATAGAGTTCGTAGCCCCGTGAAATAGGCGTCTTGGTCGTGATTGCACCCTGTGAAATACAAAGCAGAACAAGATTGCACCCTGTGAAATACGGAACAAAACCAGATTGCACAGGGCAGGCAGGGCAGGCAGGGCTAGAGATTCCACGGGGCGAGGGTTCATAGGGTTAAAACCAGTCGAGAGACGCGAATCATAGATCTATAGTCCAAAGCCCAAGATCGATATGAGCAGTAATCGATCCGATGTCTCTATCATCGTATAGATCGTCGAATTTCTTCAGGCCAAAAGCATCCGCATCGGTTGAAGCTTGCGGGTAAACGGATTAAGAATTAGCCCGAGAATCTCGAGAGTAACCACTCCTAGCAAAGCCTCGTCTCCTGGCTCCCCTAGGATGACCGGCGTATACCCTTCTCCCTCAGGCAACGCAATGCGGCACTCAGACACCTTTCGCTCTACTGTTGTCCCGTCGGCCAGGGTGAAGGCAACCGTTCGCTTCGGGGTCAACTCAATAGCCTTCCAGACCTTCTCTGGCAGAAGCGTGTAGCTGGCTCCGCTGTCTACAAGAAACCTCACGGTTTCCCGCTTATCCGTAGGCCCGGTCACTATGCCCTCGATGTAAGTAATCCCCATGACACACCTCCCTGTACCAATCTGTATCTTACCCAGACAAGAGATTGAGAACAAATTACCGCCTGGGCAGTCCGCGGACATGCGGCAGGAGTTTTGTACCAGCCTCCCGCCCAATTTACGCTAGGGGGTCTGTGCAAATCTGGGGTCAGAAGCCCCCTAGCTCCTGAATCCGCTGCACCTCGCAGCCGAGGTCTCTCATTAGACGAAGAGTTTGGACAAATGTGCATTCATCGGCTAAGAACTTGATCTTGGACTTAGCGTTGGTCTCGGCCATCAACACTCCCTATAGCATAGACTTCCTTCTCTTGAACTAGGGAGTTGGCATATCGGATGCAAGCCAAAATGTCCTCTTTGGTAATATTATCATAGTAATCTTGCCTAATATCATCAAAAGGCACGTTGTTTCCTAATAGCCCAAGAATCATATGGACAGGAACGCGGGTTCCGGCAATGACCGGTTTCCCATGATGGATCTTCGGTTCAACTTCTATTCGATCGGCAATCTTGACCATCTTCCCCTCGCCTCCACCGTGATCAAAACGCAGACTCTGAGCTCAAACAAGCCTAAGGTGGTAGATTCTCGACGCCCGACTCCGCACTCAAGACTGTCAACTCTTGACTGTCCTGGGTCTCGATATTTTCAAATCGTTCTATTTGCGTCATTCCTTCTACCCACGTTTCTTCGACTCCTGACTCTGGACTCTCGACCGCAATCTCATTTAGCCAACAACCCAGGGGCGAATAACTGAGAAAATCAGTCTAAGGGGCTCCAACATCCACCCCCACCAGTCTGGAGGTTACCTTGGGAGCCATCTCTTTTACCTTTACGTAGATGACCTCTCCGCCCTCCTTCCGAAGCTCCTGGGCCATTTTGAGATTAAACTCTTTCAGCTCCTGGTCATACTCCGGCAGGAAGATGAGCACACCATCTTCAGGGATTTGATCATCCAGATTGGGATGCTCCAGAACATATCTGCTGAATTCTGTGCTCAACTCCGAGTTCCTCGCGAAGAATTCCTCTATCTTCTCGTTCATCGCGTTCACCCCCTTAAGAAGCGCTCTTTATAGGCCTTCCAATTTGTTTGACATCATGCTCGACGAAAGTCAACGCTTCATTATAATCGTGGGTAAATAGCGGCATTTTCTGTTCCTTACCTCTCCTATCCATGAGATCCCGATGCGCAAAACCATGACTTGTATTATATCTT
>JAYEFP010000259.1:0-4391 GCA_034715975.1 Candidatus Bipolaricaulota bacterium
GCGATTCCTCACTTAGATTGGCATGGCTGAAGTCCCACAGTTGTGCGTACGCGGAACCCCAAATTTCCTGTTCAGCGATCTTATTTATATATTTCATATTCATTGAGGTAATGTAACTCCGTGCTGGTTTTGATAGGCGCCGCCGGCTTCCTTCTCCGCATACGTCCTAAGCGGCCTGTTCCCGCAGAAGAAGACTACCTGCGTGATCCCCTGCCCAACGTGAAGCCTGATCGGAAGGGGCGATAAGTTCGCCAATTCCAAGGTGAGCACGCCTTTCCAACCCGGTTCGAGCGGCGTGACATTGACCAGCAGTCCACAGCGAGCGTAGGAACTCTTGCCCCAGCAGACGCCGGCTATGTCATCTGGTATATGAAACGTCTCCACCGACTCGGCAAGCACTTGCGAGCCCGGGGCGATCTCCAGTGTATCCGTCGCCTCGATCTCCCGAAAATGCCCACGTGGAAAGGCAATTGGATCGAGTACAGCATTGATCCCACCGATTGGGACCAGGAACTTGCTGCCCAAACGCATATCGTATCCGAAGCTCCCCAATCCGTAGGACGGTTTTCCAGCCTGCTCTGGAACAAATGGCGAGATCATCCCTTCTTCCTCGCACAGAGTCCGTATCTCCCGATCGTTTAGAATTCCAGTCACATTCATGGTCCTCCTTCAATCTTCATCGAGCACAGCCCAACATGGAGACCTATCCATTAGCACTAGAATCTCCCGCCCATGTATACAAGAAAAAGAGCTGACATGCAAAATGAGCATCAATAGAGGGGGGTTCAAGCGTGCTAGGGTAGCTGCAACCAAGCGGGCGGGGATGTGCCGCTGGACAATTTTGCCGCTTGGGTTGATGGAGTTGGAACTTTGTACTGTTCCCCTTGCCCTTGTAGGCTGGCGACCGGTGCGATGTGTTCGGCCAGCACGAATCGCGAAGCGGCATCGTGGAAGATCGCTCCCGCAGTGTATCCACCCCACACGGGAGTCGTCTTCACCTCGTCGAGAACGACAAGGCCAAGGTACTTCGGTGCATCGGCAGGGAAGAAGCCAGCGAAGAGGGAGGTGTACTTTCCGTCAACGTATCCCTGCCCAGGAACCGCCTTCTGCGCCGTGCCTGTCTTGCCCGCGACCTCGAAGCCAGGCAGATCTGCCCAAGGGGCAGTCCCGTCCTTCACCACCGCGCGCATCAGATTGCACATGGTGTCACAGCTGGTCGACGCGGCAACGTTATGCAGTACAGTTGTGGTGTCGGTCGTCTCGCTGCCCACTTTCTTGACGATGTGTGGAGCGAGCACCTTTCCTCCGTTGGCCACTGCGGCCATCGCCCGCACAAGCTGAATCCCGGTTACCCCAACGGATTGACCGATCGCTGTCGAGGCAAGAGCAAGCTTCGACCACTTGTTCACGTTGCGCAGGATGCCATTCACTTCACCGGGAAGTTCGATCCCCGTTGTCTTTCCAAAGCCGAGCTCGACGAGAAAGTTGTACAGCCTGTCTTCTCCCAGCAGTTGGGCGACACGGATCATCGCCACGTTGATCGAGTACTGAATCGTTTTGGCGAACGTTACTGTGCCGAACGATTCGTTGTCGGAGTTGTGTATCACGTGCCCGGCAATGTTGATTCCATCGTTTCCATTGAACGTGTCACTCGGCTTAACAACACCACAGTCCAGTGCGGCAAGGCCAGCAAACGCCTTGAACGTCGATCCAGGCTCGAACATGAACCCGGTAGCCAGGTTGTTTCGTTGTGCTGCCGTTGATGACCAGAACTTGTTCAGGTCGTAGCGACGATCCTGCGCCATTGCCAGTACGTCGCCAGTGTTGGGATCGAGGAGGATCGTGAAACCGGTGTTGGCGCGGAAACGACTCACGCCGCTGTCGATCTCTTCCTCGCAGATGAACTGAAGGTTAGAATCGATCGTCAGGTACACGTCATCTCCCGGCTCTCCCTCCTGAAGCATCTCGGTGTGATAGGTGCGCCCGTCCGCCCCCTTCACAACGTGCACCTGTGCACTCATCCCGGCAAGCTCGTCATCATAGGCCAGTTCGATCCCCTCTAGACCGTGTCCATCCATGCCAACGAAGCCGATGATGTTCGACGCCAGATCACCCTGCGGATAACAACGCTTCCAGGTATCGATAAGGATAAGGCCATTCGCATTCGCCTCTGCTACCCGCCGTTCGATTGCCTTTGCTGCCTCCAGATCAACGCTGCGGTCGATCCAGGTAAAATAGCGCGGACGGTACACGAGCTTATCTATCTCATCGATCGGCCGATTGAGTTCGTCTGAGAGAATCTCGCATATTGCGTCCGGGTTGGTCATGTTGAAGCTATCGATGGCGATCGCTGTTGCCTTAACGTCAAACGCAAGTGGAACCCCGTTGCGATCGTAGATCGTCCCCCTCCGTGGTAGAAGGTCGACGGTTTGCTCTTGTATGGCACTTGCCACCGTTAGCCATTGATCGTGCTGGACGATCTGCAACTGGACGAGGCGTCCGACAACGGCAATACCGGCAATCGCCAAGAGGGCAATTACTACCCAAGCGCGCATTGGGGTGTTCTCACTTTTCTGTTCTTTGTGGAGGGATGTGTACATAGCGCACGTCAGTCGGTTCGCTCATGTGGAGCTGCTCGCGCGCAATGCGTGAGACGCGCTCTAACGAGAACGCCTGCCCGATCTGGAAGTCAAGCCAACTGTTCACCTCCTCGATAGAAGTGATCGTCTGCTTCATGCTCTCCCGCTGCGCGGTGAGCGCAAGGATTCGCGTCCCCTGCCAGACATACAGGAAACATGCCGCGGCGATGATCACAGCACCGCATATCACGGCGAGAGTCGTACGTGGCCAGGTGACCGTACGTACGCGGGACGGATTGTACGGCCGATGCAGCGGATAACCGATCGTCGTTGCTCTCTGGCGTTCCATCTTCAACTCAAGTTAAGGGAAAACGGCATCTGCCATCGGGACATTTGTCGACGAAAGACGCGAACTAGATTACCTTTCAGTGGAGTGCGGCCCTTTGACTGACTCAGTGAACCCCGATACTAAGCGCTTACATCAAGCTTCCTCGCTGCACGCATCTTGGCGCTGCGGGCGCGGGGGTTCTTCGCAATCTCGTCAGGAGAGGGAAGAATCGGCTTCTTGGTGAGCACCTCCATCTCCACTTTCTTATCGCACATGCACACAGGTAGATCCGGCGGGCAGATACAAGAGAGCGCCTTATAACGGAAGAAGCCCTTGACGATGCGGTCCTCCAAAGAATGGAAACTCATCGCCGCCATCACTCCTCTTGGCGAGAGGACCGAGAAGCCGGCTTCAAGCCCCTTCTCCAGATTATCGAGCTCATCGTTCACAGCGATCCGCAGCGCCTGAAAGGTGCGCGTCGCCGGGTGAATACGCGGGGGATGGAACTTGCGAGGAATTGCGTCGTAGACAATACGTGCTAGCTTATCCGTCGTCTCGATTTTCCCCTTTGCGCGTGCTGTCACGATCGCACGAGCGACACGACGAGCGAATCGTTCCTCACCGTAGCGGAAGATGATGCCTGAAAGCTCCTCTGCCACGGCATCGTTGACGAGATCAGCAGCGCTGATTCCTTGCGTGCGATCCATGCGCATATCGAGTGGCCCGCTCGTGCGGAAGCTGAACCCGCGCTCGGGACGATCAAGCTGCAGTGATGACAGGCCAAGGTCGAGGAGGAAGCCATCGATCTTCTCGATTCCAAGTATTCCCAGAATGTCCACACAGCCGCGGTAGTTTCCGTGCACGAGACGGACGCGATTGCCAAACGGCGCAAGCCGCTTCTTGGCGATCGACAATGCCTCCTCGTCGCGGTCGATCCCGATGATCTTGATTGTCGGGTATGCTGCGAGGAGAGCCTCGCTATGCCCTCCCATGCCGATCGTGCCATCGACAATCGTAGCACCTGGTCTAGGAGACAGTAGCTTCACCATCTGACGCATGAGCACCGGCTGGTGGATAGCTCGATAGTCTGTTTCTTCTATGCTCATAATCTCTCCAATGCGGAGACAAAGCGAGAGAACCCCTCTGTCGCCCGCGCGTGCATGCCAAGGTACGCTTCGTGCACGATCCCGGCTGACGGAGATGACTCCAAGACTCCCATCACCTGCTCCGAAGATGGGAAACGGACGCAAGGGATATCAAAGCCACTCGCATCTCTTACCTCATCAACAAACGCATTGATCTTTGGGTCTTCGTTGATCGCAATCATCGGTGCTCCCGCGCGCAACGCAAACTCCAGCCCGTGTAGGCGTGAGGAGATCACGAGGTCCGCATCTTCGAGTATGTGCATTGTATTGTCGATCGTATCAGCACGCACGATGCGGCAGGGAATATTGAGCCGAGCAGCGATCCTCTTGCTAAGGTCT
>JAYEFP010000260.1:0-4378 GCA_034715975.1 Candidatus Bipolaricaulota bacterium
ACCACGAAGGAGTTTTCAGTCATCTGGATGACCAGGAAGCGCTGTCATGTGGCTCGTACCCTTTAATTCCACTTCTGGGCCTCATCAATGATTACCGATCACTGTATTTCCGCTGTTCTCGGGTTTCTGTCTCTAAGAAGACGCCGACCGGCAGACCTCTACCGAGAGAATGCCTTTGCTCCTTCTACTCTATATCACGTCCGTGTCGCTTGGATCGGTCGATGGATTCGGCTGTGGTCCAACCACGGCGATGTTCATCGTTTCGGAATCGACGTAGGATTCGATGATGCGACGTGCATCGTTTACCGTGACGGCATCGATGCGAGCGATCACCTCATCGGGAGAGAGGATATTGCTACCTGTAATCGCAGCGCTTCCCAGGCGAGCCATGTGGTTGATATTCGATTCGAGATCGAGGATGAAGTTCCCCCGCAGTTTCGCTCGTGCGAGATCGAGTTCCCCTTGTCGCACGCCTGCACGATGCAGTGCGCGGAGCTCTTCGAGGAGGATGTCAAGCGTCCTATCAACGTTCTCCGGCGCTATCCCGGCATAGGTGAGCCAAAATCCGGCGTCGGAGTAGCTGATCACTGAACTCGATACGGCGTACGCTAACCCCTGCTCCTCGCGCACGTGTGTGAACAAACGCGAGCTCGTCCCTCCCCCGAGGATAGCGTTTACTACCTCAGCAGAAAAGCGGTCATCGCTTCGCGCATCAGGGGCAGGAAGGCCGATGTAAATATGAGTTTGGCCGGTCTCTCGCGTATGAGAGTTTCGATCACTTCTAAGAAGCGGCGGACGATGCTTCAAAGTGCTCGAAGTAGCGGATGACTTCTCGAACAGCTCTGATGCAAGCGGCAGGACACTATCAGCATCTGCCGCTCCGCACACCACGAGGACCATTCTCTCTGGCTGGTAGAAACCGGAGTGGAAGGAGATGAGATCATCCCTTGATACGCTCGCTATGGTCTCACGTTTTCCGAGAACGGGCCGCGTTAAAGGATGGCTCTCCTGCCACAGGCCGGCAGTGAACAGATCGTACGCCTGTTGCTCGGGGTCATCGTCCCTGCCTCGAATTTCCTCTAGGACAACACCGCGCTCGCGCTCTAGCTCTTCTGGTGTGAAGGAGGGGTGCTGGGTGATGTCGGCGATGATCTCCAGTACGCGGCGCAGGCCGTTCGCGGGTGCTTCAGCGTAGTAGAACGTCGATTCTTTCCCTGTTGCCCCGTTTATCTGTCCTCCCAGAGCGTCGATTTGGCGCGAGATCTCTCTTGCGTCGCGCGTGGGGGTGCCCTTGAATAGCATGTGTTCGATGAAGTGCGCTATTCCGGGTTGCGAGGATGGATCATCGCGGCTTCCGGCCCTTACCCACAGTCCCACACTGATGGAGCGTGAATGCGGGACCTCTTCCACGAGGACCCGCATTCCGTTATCCAGTACGACTTCGGAGAGACCGTCATAGAGAAGCGAGGTCTTCACCACCGATCCTCGAATGCTGGCGGTTCTTCCTTCTCGACCTTGGGTTCGGCAGCAGGCTCCACTCGTTCCTCTTGCTGCTTCTTCGGCTTCTTCTCTTGTGGTTTTTGCTGCTCTTCACGTTGCTCTTGCTCTTCCTGTGGAACAATGCGCCGCAGCTTGTAGCGGCCTCGATCGTCTATGTCCAGGACCTCTACCTTCACTTTGTCACCTGACTTTACGACGTCGGATACCCGCCGTACATACTCGTTGGACAGAGCGGAGATGTGGATGAGGCCGGTCACTTCAGAGGTGAGCTCAACGAAGGCACCGTAGTCGGTCGTGTTGGCTATCGTTCCATCGATGATATCCCCGACCTTGATTGTCGGATCGATCTTCTTCGGCGAATGGTGTCCACCGTTTCCGCGAGAGGAGCGTCCTCCGCCGTGATGGTGAGATGAGCCCTCATCCCAGTTTGCGCCTTCGATGACGCGGCGCAGGTCCGGTCGGCCCATCTTGTCCTCGCCGATGACCTCGATCGTTATCTCGTCACCTGGCTTGACGATGTCACGCACGTTGTCCACGAAGCCGGGAGCGAGGTTTGAGACATGTACCAGTCCTTCGCTTCCGTTTTTCAGGTCGACGAATGCACCGAAGTCCACGACACGCGTGACCTTGGTGGTCATCTTGGTGCCGACCTCGATCTCTGCGGTGAGGTCTTCAACCCAGCGCTTGGCTGCCTCTACGGACTCCATGTCCACGCTGGCGAGCTTCACTGTGCCATCGTCCTCGATGTCGATCTGAGCCCCGGTCTCCTCGATGATCTTGCGGATCATCTTTCCGCCCGGTCCGATGACAAGTCCGATCTTCTCCCGCGGGATGCTGATTGTCTCCAAACGCGGTGCGTACATCGATAGTTGCTCGCGCGATGCGGAGAGTGCCTGCTCCATCTTGGACAGGATCTCCAAGCGCGCTTGCTTGGCTTGTTCGAGCGCCTTGCGCAACGTCTCGCGCCCGACCCCGCCAACCTTCACATCCAGCTGAAACCCAGTGATCCCGTCACATGTGCCGATTACCTTGAAGTCCATGTCGCCGTAGTGATCTTCGTCGCCGAGGATATCGGTGAGTATGACGCGCCTCTGTGTGGATTCATCCTCGACCATTCCCATGGCGATTCCTGCGACTGGCTTCTTGATCGGGACGCCGGCATCCATCATGGAAAGCGATCCGCTGCACACCGTTGCCATGGACGAAGAGCCGTTTGATTCGAGGATCTCTGACACGATTCGGATTACGTACGGGAATTGCTCCTCGCTAGGCAGGACAACGCGCAGGCCGCCCTCGGCAAGATAGCCGTGGCCGATGGAACGACGGCTCGGAGATCCCATGCGTCTCACTTCACCGACCGAGTAGGGTGGAAAGTTGTAGTGGAGCATGAACCGCTTAGTCCCTTCCCTCAACATCTGGTCAATGATTTGCTCGTCACCACGCGTTGCGCCGAGGGTGGTTATTGCCAGACTTTGGGTCTCACCGCGAGTGAAGAGAGCCGAGCCGTGCGCTCGTGGAAGGACGCCGACTTCGCAGGTGATCTTGCGGATCTCATCCGGCCGACGACCATCGATGCGCACGCCGCGATCGAGGATTTGATTGCGCATGTACTCCCGATAGAGGTCGTCGACCACGGAGGCAATCTTTTTCTGCAGCGCGGCTGCATCTTCGGCTGCGATGTCATCCGTAACCGTTGCCTCTATGGCGTGGTTGCGTAGGGACTTGATGAAGTCGGCGCGTTCTTTCTTGTCGCCCAGGGAAACAAGAGTAGAAAACTCTGGGTTGATCAGCGTGGCTACTCGGTCGCGCAGAGAAGTATCCTCCTCTGGGGCAGGAGCGATCTCCTTCTTCACCGGGTGCACCCGTTCCACAAATCTCTCCTGCAACCCGACGAGTTGCTGGATTGCCTCGTGGGCCATACCGATGGAGCTCACGACCTCCTCTTCGGAGAGCTCGTTCATCATCCCTTCTACCATGGTCACCGTCTGCTTCGTTCCCGCTACGGTGATCTCCATGTCTCCCTCTTCCTGCACCTCTACCCCAGGGTTAACGACGAACTGTCCGTCTTTGTACCCCACTTGCACGCCGGCTATCGGGCCATTGAACGGGGCCTCAGAGATCATCAGCGCCGCCGATGCTCCCAGGATGCTCAGCATGCTTGGTGAGCAATCCACTTCAGCCGAAAGGACTGTGGCGACAATCTGCACCTCTTCCTTGTAACCATCGGGGAAGAGCGGCCGGATCGGCCGGTCTATCATGCGTGCGCTGAGGATAGCGACGTCGCTCGGACGTCCTTCGCGTTTGAAGAAACCACCGGGGATCTTCCCGCTGGCGTAAAAACGCTCTTCATAGTCGACACGAAGCGGAAAATAGTCAATGTTTTCTCTGCTTTCTTGTACACATACCGTTACCAGAACACGTGTATCTCCATAGCTTGCCACCACGGCCCCACTTGCTTGCTTGGCTAGCCGCCCGGTTTCTAGGGAGACTTCTTTACCATTAAGCTCTATACTTTCCTTGATTACCATCTCGCTACTAGACTCCTCTGATTCCTAGACTCTGAATCAATTCCTTATATGCTGTGAGGCTATGTCGCTTCATGTACTTCATCAGCCGGCGCCGTTGGCCGACCATCTTTCGCAGGCCCCACTGAGAGCTAAAATCCTTACGATGTATGTTTAGGTGCTCGGTAAGCTCTCTGATTCTCTCGGTGAGCAGGGCGATTTGTACCGCCGCTGATCCTGTATCTGTCTCGCTTTGTCCATACTTCTTCTCGATTTCCTCTTTCTTTTCTCGCGTTAGACTCATCTTCTTCTCCTTCTCTCCCGCTTCCGAGGGAGGGATTGCCCCGTCTCCCAGGAGGGGATCGATAGTCTTG
>JAYEFP010000261.1:0-4304 GCA_034715975.1 Candidatus Bipolaricaulota bacterium
AGTAATCAGTAAATAGTGAATATAGTGAAAACCGAAGGCTAGCGGAAACTTGGTTCTCTGTCAAGCTCTTGGCTCTTGGCTTTAGGCTGAAAGCTGATTGCTGTAAGCTGATTGCTGTAAGCTGATTGCTGTAAGCTGATAGCTGTTTGCTGAAAGCTACAGATCCCATGTCTCTTTGAAGTCCGTCACCTCGATCCCCCATGGATCGCAGCCAAGTCCGATGTACCCGCTCGTGTCCGGATCTGCCGCCGTCTCCGCCATGGCAAAGAAGTCGCTATCGATCGCATACAGACCAACGTGCATCCCCGTTGGACAATCAATCTGAGCGGCAAAGGAGGAATCCACTGGGACAAGTGCGAGGACGTGATCGGGCATGTTATCGTCATCAGTATCGACTGCGGCAATCATCGACGAGATATCCTGCGCTCGCAACAGGCTCACGTAGAGGATGGTTGTGTCCTCGCAGTCTCCTTGCTTGTCGACAAGCGTCTCCAATGGGTAGAGCGGGTACTCAAACCCAGGCTGATCAAGGGCGTAGGTGATTCCTCCTTGAACAAATGAGAGCGCGAATTTGGCAAACTCTGTGTCCCCGCCACCGATCTTTGCCCTCAGCGCACGCGCAATGTCCCCAATCGTCGGATCATCGCGTGAATCAAGCACGTAATAATTGTACTCGTAGTTGCCGACGAGCGGCTGACGATCCTGGCGGTAATAGTACTGATATGTCGTTTCGGGGATGAGCCGCTCCAACGTCTTTTCCGCCCCCTTGTACTGCCAGGTGTATCGCCTCAGAAGCTTATCGTCAGGAACGACAGGGACCGATACCGTAAGATTTGCCACCCCTTCGCCTCCCCGATCATCCAGCACATGCAGTGTGACGGAATACTCGCCCGGATTGGAGTAAGTATGTACCGGCCTCACTCCGCTGCCGCTCGCCCCGTTGCCGAAGTCCCACTGGTAGGAAGAAATCGTTCCATCGTTATCAAATGAGGCATGGGCGTCAAACTGCACAACGAGCGGCGCGTAGCGAAAGTCATTCTGGGCAACAAATCCGAACGCCGCTGTCGGAGATACATTCGGTTCGCTCGGTCCGCATCCGCCCAGCAAGATAAGTATGCCAATGATCAATAGCAATCCAATCGTTTCTTTCCTCATAATCAATCCCCCTCGTCAATATCCGGCTCCCACCAACATCGAAGAAGGCGGAAGGCGGTGCAAGTTTACCCGCGAAACGCAAGTATGTCAGCCAGCAGCGATGAACGATGAACGGGGAACGGGGAACGGGGAGAGAGAGACGACGCGGCGACACGGAGACACGGGGAGGGAAAACGTAGAACGTAGAACGTAGAACGTAGAACGTAGAACTAACACTAAGAACTAGCACGAACCTGGTCCTGTGTCAAGCTTTAAGCTGATGGCTGACGGCTGAAGGCCGCTGTTTCCTGCCATTGCTTCAAGCTGACGGCTGATGGCCGATAACCCCATGCTTCTGTAGCGGGGCACCTTGTGTGCCACGTTTTTCCACACGCTAAACATCAACGTTGCAGACCCCAGTGAAGTAAAGCTTCACAGGGCAGGCAAGCTACAACGCGACGGTGTCTTCAAGCTAATCGCTGATACCTGTCAGGTGATGAGCTGATTGCTGATAGCTGAATACTGACTGCTTGCCCCTGCAACCTGCGTTAGATTCTGCGTTTTCTCTGCCTTTGCCGTTGACCATTGATCCATTCTGTGCTACCATGCGTGGGGTGTGGGGAGGGCTGGATGATGTATATGATAATTGTTGGCGCGGGAAGCATTGGGCTTAGCTTAATCGAAATCGCCACCAAGGAAAAGAACAACGTGGTTGTGATTGAGGCAAACGCCGAGCGCGCCAGGGACATCAGCAACAAGTTCGATATCACTGTCCTCAATGGAAATGCTACTCTGGCAGAGACGCTACGTGAGGCCGGTTCGGAACGCGCGAACGCACTAATCGCCACTACGAGTGACGACGCAGTGAATCTGATGGTCGTCTCCATCGCCGAGCAACTGAAGATCCCTTCTATCGTATCTATCGTAAACGAGAAGGATCACGCGGAGTTCTTCCACCGGCTAGGCGCCAACGTAATGGAGAACCCAGAAGAAGTGGTGGCAAATCACCTGTACACAGCCGTGAAACGCCCCAAGGTCAAGGATTTTACGATCCTCTCACAAGGCGATCAAATCTTTCGCATCGTTGTCAAGACCGAGTCTATTCTCGTTGGAAAATCGTTCGCCGAGTGCGTAAACAGGGACATCGTTCCCAATTCGATAGCGGTCATCGCTGTCGAGCGCGAAGGGAAGAGGGAGATTGTCACTCCGAAGACGATCTTCGCCCTAGACGATGTGCTCACTCTTTTCTCGCTCGAACGGGCAAGCGACGAGATAATCGATAAACTGACCGGATGACGCCTCTGAATTCACGCACGTGGCCAGATCTGCGGATCATCATACGCGACCTGGGAATGCTTGTCCCCGTTGTCGGCGCCATGGCCCTAATTTCGCTTGTTGTACCATTGGTGTTCCACGAGACATACGCCGTCACTCCCCTGCTGATCACCGCCCTGGTCTCGTTTGCGCTGGGCGCGATCCTCTACATCCCCTTTTGCAACGCCGGTGACGCCAAGCTGAAGCACGGGATGATTATCGCTGCCTTTGGATGGCTCCTCGTCGCCGCACTCGGCTCACTTCCGTTTGTCTTGATTGCGATCTTTGCACAGCAGAACGGAGTTGCATCACCGACGCTCCTTCATTTCCGCGATCCGACGAACGCGTTCTTCGAGTCGATCTCCGGCTACACAGGGACCGGGTTGACAATGGCCGCGCATGCCGATCTGCTCCCGCGAACGCTCCAATGGTGGCGTAGTTTCATGGAATGGATCGGGGGAATGGGAGTGATCGTCCTGATGCTCACCATCCTCGCCGGGCCGCGGCCGGGTGCGGCAACCTACAGCCTGTACTACGCCGAGGCGCGGGGCGAGAAGATTCACCCGAGCATCGTCTCCACGCTACGAACAATGTGGTGGATCTTCCTTCTGTACACGTTCGTCAGCACGATCATCCTATGGGGCGCGGGAATGCCAATCTGGGACGCGCTCAACACCGCCATGACCGGGATCTCTACCGGTGGATTCAGCGTCACGGCCAACAGCATCGCCTCCTACAACAGTGTCGCCATCGAGTTCGCTCTCATTCCAATCATGCTCTTCGGCGCGATTAGCTTTGCCGTGCACTACGAACTGATGCGCGGAAAAGGGCAAGTTCTGTGGCAAGACCCGCAAACCCGCTGGGTACTCATCGTAGTGCTAATGGGTTCCATCTTCCTCGCGCTGGAAAACTTCCTCAGAATCGGTCCGCTGCAATCACTGCGGGATTCGACGTTTCAGTTCGTCTCTGCGATGACGTGTACCGGATTCCAGACCGCGGACATTGGAAGTTGGAGCTCGACAGCAAAGCTCCTCCTTTCCGCGGGGATGGTCTTCGGCGGAGCGGCCGGATCGACCGCCGGCGGAATCAAGGTGATACGTATGCTTATCTTGATCAAAGGTGTCGGCTGGCGCTTCCGCAAGATCGTCTCTCCACAAGGGGCGCTCGTGCCGTTCCGCATTGGAGCGAAGGCGATCGATGAAGCGGAAGTGGGCCATCGCCTAGAGGATGCATCGCTGATTACCTTCCTGTGGTTGAGCTTCCTCGCACTAGGCGTGATCGTATTGCTGCACACAACTTCGCATGAATTTAGCTTGGCTGATGTGTTCTTTGAAGTGGCAAGCGCTCAGGGAAACGTCGGACTGTCGACAGGACTCACCAGTCCAACCATGCCTACCTTGAGCAAGCTTGCGCTGTCATTCAACATGTGGATCGGCCGATTGGAGATAATCCCTGTGCTGATGTTCATCCGCTTCCTCTTCTTCGGCATTCAGTGAGAAGCAGTGATGGGTAATGGGTAACGAGTCACGAGTGAAAAAAAGGGGCTCTTCGTCGTTTCGAGTGGGTAAGTAAAGACAAAGTGTCAAGCGCCAAGGCTCTTACAGAACCGGCTGTTTCACCACGAAGGACCTGTCTGCGTCTGCCTGTGCGTGTCCGCACGCAGACAGGGACACTCACAGGCAGGGCCAAGATCGCCAAGAACAGCCTTAATCACGAATGACACAAATAGTCCGAATGCCACTAACACCGCTCGCTAATTACTTCACATAATCGACAAGTTTTCCCTGTGTACCCATTCATTTGATTCGGTCTATTCGTGCAATTCGTGATACTTCTTGTCGTTCATCGTGCTGTCG
>JAYEFP010000262.1:0-15538 GCA_034715975.1 Candidatus Bipolaricaulota bacterium
TTCGCTTCCTGATCTTCATCACTGAACAGCAGCTCACGCCAGGCCTCCTTCATGTGCCACTCCACGTAGTAGGCCAACATGCACAGGAAGATATGGGCGCGTACCCGATCCTCCAGGTGATGGTAGATCGGCCGTACCTTGAGGTCCACTCCCTTCAAACTGCGAAAGGCACGCTCTACATTGGCTAGCTGCTTGTAACTCCTCACTGCCTCCTCTCCACTCATTCGCTCAGTGGAGAGACTGGTCCGGATCACATACAGTCCATCCATCTCCGCCTCTCTTGCTACCTGCTCTGGCAAGAGTTGGTACTGGAATTCCCCGTCGTTGATTGTCAGTTGAAAGTGTTTCCCCACCTTGTACTTGTTCACTACCTTCCCCACCCGTACCCCAATCTTGTCCTTGTCCTTCAACCTCCCGTGCTTCACCATCCCTACTACCTTGCCTAACTCCTTCATCGTTGCCGCAAGCAATGACTGACGTGTGCGAGCACGCTTCTCCGCCATCAACGGGTTGCGACATACCATCAGCCTCTCGCCAGGAAAGTCAGGATGGGTGAACTCAATCAGATCCCGCTCGTCAAACAAGCTCATGTTGATCGTCCCATCCTGCATCAGCTTGCTGATCTGACCACTCCTGAGTGCGGTAATCCAGTCAACTCGTTTCCCTTTGAGCACCCTTAGGTTGTCAATCTGTTTTTGGCTGATCATCCCCCGATCACCAACTATGACCATCCGCTCAATGTTGAACTGTTCCTTTACCTTCGTTACCTGCCCTAGCAGCGTCTTGGGATCACCGCTGTTCCCCGGAAACACTGATATCGCTACTGGGCACCCCCGTTGATCAGTGAGCAGGCCATAGTTCACCTGCAACTTCCCCTTCTTCTTGTCCCGACTGTAACCACGCATTGCCAGAGGACACGCTTCTCCTTCAAAGTAGCTCGAACTCAGGTCGTACAGCACCAACCCTCCCTCGCTAAGATGACGACTAGCTAGCTTCTTCTCAATCCTTGGTTGACGTTTCACCAGCCAATCCATCGCTTGATACAGGTCATCCTCTGTAGCATCAGCTACCTCGAGTTCATCAGGGAGAGTGGTCGTGTGCCACCAGCGGGTGGTGGCCAGCTTGCTCTCTGGTTCCAGGATTCGAGCTATGACCATCGCCACTACTAAATCTCGTTCACGGGTGTGCTGCGTAGCAATCAGTTCCTTAAATCTCAATCCCTTCATCGCTTTGAGGACCGCCTGTACGTGCCCGTGTTGATGAGAAGACGTGACGCTAAACAACGCATCGATCGGCACTAATTCCTCGCCGTTGAGAGCACGACGGATTGTCTCCACCTGTTTCTGCGAAAGGGACGACAGATTAGCAAGGGTGCGTTTCTTTACCTTACTCGCCTCACGGTATGATTCTCGCAAGAGAATAGTCGGGCGCCCTCCTCGGTTAGGTATCATATGGATGTGCATGCCTACTATTATACAGATCCAACCGTTAATGTCAAGATGATATCCATCTATGACATGCCTACACATCATCATTGCATCAACAAGAGAAAAGGCCGTCCCTCACAGGGCTAACTAGCTATTTCCAACCCTAAATCGAGCGGAACTTCAGCCTAGTCGGTGCGGTGCTTGCCGAACAAAACGACGGGCCGATGATCACCCTCAGGTACCATGCAAGTACATGCCCTTCAGCCTCTCACGCAAGACTCAAGTGAAGAGCAGTCAAGCTCAGCGGGAGAACTAGGCGAATCGAAGGAGGAACCGATACTGGTCGCTTGATCAGTCAGCCGAGGGTGGAACAATTCTCCACCTTGACGACGTGGCCAATCTGCGGATACTTTACACGGCTAACATACCAAACGAGAGAGCGCATCGTTCGTGTTCTAACAGCTAGACAGTTCACAATAAGCGGCATACTTGCTAACGTCAGCCTGCGATGTGCCAAGCTAAAGCAAAAAAGAGGCTCTTCGTCGTTTCGAGTGGGTAAGGAAATCCTGACCGCAGACGATAAAACGCTGTTCTCTCGCCCGTTCGTTTCACTCACTCAAGACGCCAAGATCGCCAAGAACAGCCTTAATCACAAATGACACAAATACCCCGAATGCCACTAACACCGCTCGCTAATTGCTTGGTACAATCGACAAGCTTTCCCCATGCTTCCATTCGAGTGATTCGTTCCATTCGTGCAATTCGTGATACCTCTTCTCGCTCATCGTGTTGTCGCTTTCCTCCGCGTCCTGTCTGTCAGAGCACGACAACAGACAGGCCTCTGCGCCTTTGCGAGAGGCGCTTTGTTCAGTACCGTTTCTTCAGCTACCCACTCGAAACAGCGAGGAGCCAAAAAAGATAAACCAGCACTTGTTCAGACGAACATCAAACGCGCGAGCTCAGCTCCGTCACCGCGACGTGGTCCCAGCTTCACCACACGCGTGTATCCGCCGTTACGATCCTTGTACTTCTCGCCAATCTCGGAGAAGAGTTTATCTACAGCCTGCTTGTCCTGCAAGCGTGAGAACACAGTTCTGCGCGCGTGTAAATCGCCCCGTCGCGCCAGGGTGATCAACCTCTCCGTGTACCGTTGTCCAGCCTTTGCCCGATTGAGCGTTGTGTCAACTTTGTCGTGCATGATAAGACCAGTGGCAATACTTGCCAACACGCGCTTGCGATGCTGACGCATCAACCCCATCTTGTCCTTATCCCACCTATGTCTCATCGTAGCGCTCCTCTTCGTCCTTGAGTGAATAACCAAGCTCTTTCAATCGGTCTTCCACCTTGCTCAAGGTCTTTCCTCCAAAGCCATGGATGTCAAGAAGTTCTTCCCGCGGTCGCTCGATCAGCTCAGCCAGGGTGTTAATCTCCGCCTCTTGCAGCAGATTGCACGCCCGCTGGTCTATATCCAGCTCGTTCAGTAGGATCCCCAGCGCACCCTCTTCCTCCTCTTCGCTCTTCTCCGGAGCAAGTCCGTACGGATGCTCAGCAAACCCCTGGAACAGCTCCAGGTGGCGCCGCAAGATCAGTGCCCCCTCGGATAGTGCCTCTTCCGGCTTGATACCGCCGTCCGTGGTCAACTCGAGGATCAGCCTCTCATACCCCGTCTTTCCCCCCACACGCGTGTCCTCCACAGTAAAGTTCACGCGACTAACCGGTGAGAAGTCGGCATCGATTGGTATGATGGCCAAGGGAGAATCATCGAGGCGGTTCATCTCAGCGGGACGATACCCATACCCAGCTTCCACCTCAAGCTCTACCTCCAGTTCTCCCTTCTTGCTTAGCGTGGCAATGTGCAACTCGGGATTGATCACCTTCACACCGGAAGCAACCTCGATATCAGCCGCCGTCACCTCACATGGACCGTGTTTCTCTAGCGTTAGGCGTTTCAAGTCATCGCCGACAAGTCGCAGAGCTACGCCTTTAAGGTTAAGAATAATCTCCAAAATGTCTTCCTTAACCCCTTCGATGGTGTCGTATTCATGGTGCTTGCCAGCAAAGTTCACACGAACCACGGCCGCCCCAGGAATCGAAGAGAGCAGCGTGCGGCGCATACTGTTCCCAAGAGTCGCTCCGAATCCACGTTCAAGAGGCTCAATGACTACACGCCCATAATCATCGCGTAGCTCTTCAATCTTTATCTCTTGAGGGAAGACTAACTCGTTCATGTCCACCTCCTAGCGGGAGTAGAACTCAACTATCAAGTTCGCTGCAATCGTGTAGCCTGTCTCCTCTAGATTCGGAGGAGCGATCGTCTGAAACTTCATCGCGTCGACGTTCCTCTCCAGCCAGCTCGGAGCCTCGCGCTTCTTGTTCGCGTCCAGGATCCCCTTCACGCGAGCGCGCCGTCCTTCCTTGACCGCAACCGTGTCCCCTTCACGCAACAAGACCGATGGGACATTCGTCGCCCGTCCGTTCATCTCAAAGTGGCCATGCGTGATCATCTGTCGCGCTTGGTCCCTCGACGACGCAAATCCGGCACGATAGACGACGTTGTCAAAGCGACGTTCAAGTAGTGTAAGCAAAGCCTCGCCGGTGACTCCTTTCTGGCGCTTCGCCCAGGCAACATAACTGCGGAATTGATTCTCGCGTATGCCATAGATACGACGCGTCTTCTGCTTCTCACGCAAATGTAGCTGGTACTGACTCCGCCGTGGGCGGCGCTTCTTCGCACGTTCTCCCGGCGGTGAGCTGCGACCAGACATGGGACAACTCTGCGTGTAGCAGCGCTCCCCCTTCAGGAACAGCTTCTCGCCCTCTCGACGACATTTCTTACACTTTGGCCCGGTATCTCTTCCCATTATCGTCTCCCTGTGTTGCTGCTGTGAGAAACCGGCGTAACGTTCTTTACCTCTTCCACCCGGATGCCCGACCCCTTGATCGTCTGCACCACGGACTGCCGCCCAGATCCTGTTCCCTTAACAGCAATGCTAACCGAACGGATTCCGTAGCCCTTCATCTCGCGCACGAGAGTTTCGGCTGCCACCTGCGCGGCAAATGGCGTACCCTTCCGCGACCCCTTGTATCCCACCATCCCTGGACTCTTCCACGTAATTGGGTTCTCACTGGTGTCGCATACAGTGATGATCGTATTGTTGTAGGTCGCATGAATGTGGACAATCGCCCGATCAAGCTTGATATTCTTCGCCATTCCTACCTCTTCTTTCCTGCCTTAGCCGACCGCGGACCTTTCCAGGTACGGGCGTTAGACTTCGTACGTTGTCCTCGCACCGGAAGGCGCCTCTTATGACGAATCCCACGATACGCGTTGATGTCCTTCAGCCGTTGGATACTGGAAAAGACCCGCCTACGCAGATCTCCCTCTACGACAAACTCTTCCACCTCGCGCCTCAGGGTGGCTATCTCTTTCTCGGTCAGGTCCTTAACGCGTACATCCGACGACATCCCCGTCTTTTCGATGATCTCTGCTGCACGCACTCGCCCAATCCCGAAGATATACGTCAGCCCAATCTCTATTCTCTTGTCATTGGGCAGGTTAACCCCGGCAATTCGCGCCATAGTTCACTCCCCCCCTAGCCTTGTCGTTGCTTGTGCTTGGGATTCTTGCAGATGATCATCACACGACCATTCCGCCTAATAACCTTGCAGTTTGCACACATCTTTTTTACTGAGCTACGAACTTTCATTTCATCGAGCGCTGTGGCTAACTCTCCCTGTACACAATTCGTCCCTTGGTCAGGTCATACGGCGAGAATTCGACTATCACATGATCTCCGGTCAATATGCGGATATAGTGCTTGCGAATCTTACCCGAAATGTGACACAGAACCACGTGTCCATTTGTCAGCTGCACTCGGAACATCGAGCTGGGGAGACTCTCCACAACTTCTCCCCGCTGGCGAATCACATCCTTGCTCTGTCCGATCGTCGAAGCCGCTGTCCTTCTCTGGTCACGTCTGCCTGTCTTTGCCTTAGCCACTACGCCTCTCTTCACCTCCTAAGGGTTAAGATCTCCAACCCTGCATCTGTTAGGGCAACTGTATGTTCAAAGTGTGCCGCCAACCCTCCTGTCGCCGTAACAACAGCCCAGCCGTCATCAAGAACCCGAGTCGGTTCAGGATCAAGTTTCACCATCGGTTCAATGGCGAATACCATCCCTGACCGCAACCGCGAGCCGCGACCTGGTGGACCATAGTTTGGGATTTGGGGATCCTCGTGAAGCTCCCTGCCTATCCCGTGTCCGACATACTCAGTCACAACATACAACCCCTCGTTCTCCACAAAGGCACCGATGGCATGCGAGATGTCCGACAAACGATTACCAATTCTAACCTGTTCTAGTCCTTGCCACAAGCTCTTCTCGGTTACTTGCAGCAGGCGTTGCGCTTGTGCACTAATCTCTCCCACAGGAACGGTAGTCGCCATGTCACTGTAGAATCCGTCTTTCACGAGACCAATATCGATCGAGAGAATGTCTCCCTCCTTGAGGACACGGTCCCTGGACGGGACCCCATGTACGACCTCCGCGTTGATCGATGCACAGATCGTCGAAGGGAACCCATTGTATCCTTTGAACGCTGGGATTGCCCCCTCTTTTCTTATCAACGTCTCTGCCAGTCGATCGAGGTACTCTGTATCCCTCCCCGGAGCAACATGCATGCACACCTCATGCAAACAGGAGGCTAGCAGCCTCCCATTCTCACGCATCTTGGCGATCTCTGCAGGCGACTTTACCGTAATCATCAACTGCGGAGCGCCATTAATATCTGATCAGATACCAGCTCGCTTGGCTGTGAGCCGTCTACGTTCTTCAATAAGCTACGCTCCTTGTAGAAGTTGATCAATGGAGCAGTCGCACCTGTGTATACATCGTACCGATTCTCAATCACTTCACGTTTATCGTCATCCCGCTGGAAGAGTTCCCCTCCGCAAGCATCACAGACGCCCTCGTTCTTCGGTGAATTGTAGAGGAGGTTGTAGATCTTCCCGCAATCACGGCAGACACGCCGTGAAGAAAGGCGGCGTATTACTTCCTCACGGGAAAGCGCAATGTAGATCGCCACATCGATCGATATGATCTTCTCCAACGCCTCGGCCTGGGTCACAGTGCGAGGGAAGCCATCGAGGATAAACCCACCATCCTCGTCCAAACGCCCCTTTATCATGTCTATGATCAACGTGTCCGGCACGAGATCGCCGCGGTTCATGTATCCCTTCGCGAGTTTTCCAAGCTCGGTGTCGCGCGCCACTTCGTCTCGGAGAATGTCACCCGTCGATAGGTGTAACAGCCCGTTCTTGGCGGCAAGGAGCTTTGCCTGTGTCCCTTTTCCCGCCCCCGGAGGCCCGAGGAGAATAATCCGTTTAAGCATACTTATCCCTTCCTCCGTCCAAGCAATCCGCCCGACTTGGTCAAGCTTTCATAGTGTCGCATCACCAAGTGGGCCTCAATCTGCATGATCGTGTCCAGACCGACACCAACTACGATCAACAACGACGTTCCACCGATCAGATACATACCGCGGATGCCGCTTACCCAAGCGAAGAGATACGGTAACACAGCAATCCCTGCCAGGAACACAGCACCGACGAGCAAGATCCTGTTGAGAACTCCAGAGATGTAGTCAGCCGTTGGCTTTCCTGGCCGGACCCCGGGAATAAATCCCCCGGAATCGCGCACGTTCTTCGCCACATCCTTCGGATCGAACACGATCGAACTGTAGAAATAGGTGAAGAAGAAGATCAGCAGTACATAGGCGATGATGTAGGTCAGGCTTCCATTTATCACGTATGGAGTGAGAAATGAAAGAGCAGGAATGAACTGGGTAAGGGTTAGCGGAATCGTCAACAGTGCAGATGCAAAGATGATTGGGATAACGCCGCCCTGGTTGACCCGAATCGGCAGGTGTGACATGTGCCCACCATAGACCCGTCGCCCCGATGTCCGCTTCGCATACTGAACCACTATCTTGCGCTGACCCTGTTGAATCATCGTCACACCACCAATGACTACAGCGAACAGCACGATCATCGCTACCCCCCAGAATGGGCTTACTGTCCCAGTGGTGATGTCGTTATAGGCCGAAGCGAGCTGGGCCGGGAATCGAGCAAGAATGCCGATCATGATTATCATGCTAATTCCGTTGCCGATGCCATTCTCAGTCATCCGTTCACCGAGCCACATCAGGTAGATCGTCCCCGTGGTCAGAGTAATCACCGACGTTATGTAGAACCATATTCCACCGCTACTCAGGCCCGCGTTGACGATAAGCATGCTCATTGTCGCTCCCTGCACAATCGCCAAGCCAAGCGTGGCCCAGCGTGTATAGAGGGTAATCTTGCGCTGTCCCTCACGTCCCTGTTGCTGCAGCTCTTTTAGCTTCGGCACAACAGAAGTGAGTAGGCTGAAAATAATCGAAGCGTTGATGTACGGCATTACACCGAGTGCAAACAGCGAGAATCGCTGCAAAGCTCCCCCAGTGAACATGTTCAAAAAGTCGAATACTCCTCCACCTTGACTGGCAAAGAAGTTCTTCAGCGCTTCGGGATCGACCCCCGGTACAGGAATATGCGTACCGAGCCGGAAGATGATAATCGCTCCCAGGGTAAACAGCATACGCTTACGTAGCTCGGGTACACGGAACAGGTGACTGAGCTTTTCCCACATCCCTACACCACCTCTGCTTTTCCGCCTGCACCCTCGATCTTGCGCCGCGCTTCTTCCGTAAATCTATGTGCACGCACGGTAAGAGCCTTATCCAGCTCCCCTCTACCCAAGACCTTCAGCTTTCTCGGCCGTCCCTTAACAAGGCGTTTTTCGAGCAACGCTTCGATCGTTACTTCTTCGTCCGCCTCGAATCGCTCGGCTAGCGTATCCACATTCACGCAGGCATATTGTATCCGCGTGTAGTTGCGGAACCCACGCTTGGGAAACCGCATCCAGATAGGTGTCTGACCACCCTCATATCCGGGTCGAGTCCCTCCGCCACTGCGGGAGTTCTGACCAGCGTTTCCGCTGCCACTTTCGTGACCCCCACGCCCAGATCCGTAGCCTCGCCCAATGCGCTTCTTCGAATGCACACTTCCTTTTGTTGGGCGCAGTTCGTTAAGCTTCATCCTTGCTCTCCTCCCGCGCCTTTGCCACACGCCCACGCAGCCTCTCTACCTCTTCACGACTGCGTAACTGGCTCAACCCCTGAATGGCCGCCTTGGATAAGGTCAGGGGATTTGTCGTTCCCAAGGACTTGGTCAACACATCCTTGACACCCGCCAATCGGCAGATCGCGCCCACCGTCACACCAGCGATGATGCCCGTCCCAGGATGGGCCGGCTTCAACAACACATTTCCTGCCTTAAATTTACCAATCACTTCGTGCGGGATCGTCCCTTCACTCATGTTGACAGTGATCATGTGCTTCTTGGCGTCGCGAATCGCCTGCTGAATCGCAAGCGGTATCGCGGTCGTGTTACCGAGCCCTACGCCAACGCGTCCCTTGCGATCACCGATCACGAGCGTGACACGAAACTTGAGGTTCCGGCCACCCTTGGTCACCTTACTGACTCGCCGGATGTCAATTATCTCATTCTCAAACTCGTCGACTGGGCGACGACGCGGACGTCGTGTGGGGATCAAAACCTCAGCCCTCCCTTCCGGCATGTCTCAGCCAGAGTAGCTACTACACCGTGATACGGGTGTCCACCCCGGTCGAATACGACCGCCTCAATCTTCTTTTCCATCGCGCGCTGTGCCAAGAGCTGTCCCACCAATTCCGCAGCGGCTTTGTTGCTTCCGCTCACGTTGTTGCGCACGTCCTTGTCCAAGGTGGATGCGCAGACCATGGTTCGCCCCTCATCATCATTAATCACTTGTGCGTAGATGTGACGTATGCTCTTACTAACAGACAACCGCGGCCGCGCCTGCGTCCCGTGGACCTTCTTTCGGAGGCGCAAGTGACGTTTTGCGCGGTCCGCTTTCCTATCAAACGTTGACATCTTATTTCACTCTCCCTACCCAGTGCCGGCTCCGCCAAGCTTACCAGCCTTATGCAGCACAACTTCATCCTTGTAACGAATCCCTTTGCCGCTGTACACATTTGGCTTGCGCAACGCTCGGACTCTTGCTGTGACCTGTCCCACCTGCTGCTTATCGATCCCTCGAATGATAATCTCGTTAGGGTTGGGAAGCTCAGCCTCGATTCCCTCGGGCAGTTCAAACTCTACTGGGTTGGAGTAACCGAGGTCGAGAGTGATGGTGCTTGCTTGTAGACGCGCTCTGTATCCAAGCCCCTTCACCAACAGTGACTTCTCCCACTTCTGCGCCACTCCATAGACCATGTTTGCCAGAAGACTGCGGTACAGACCCTGGAAGGCGCGGTATTGCTTTCCCTCCTGCTTTCGGGTCACGGTGGCCACACCATCATCAACGCCAATACTCACAAAGTCGGGTCGAAACCCCTGCGCTAGCTGGCCATTCTTGCCCACAACAGTGATAACTGCCTGCGAAACACTGACCTTCACCCCATCGGGGATCGCAACTGGAACCTTCCCTACCTTAGACATTACATACCACCTTAGAATACCTCGCAGAGGACCTCGCCGCCGGTTCCCCTTTCTTTCGCTTCATGCCCTGAGAGTACGCCTTGTGAGGTCGAGAGGATACATACCCCCATTCCTCCCAGTGGCTGCGGAATAGCGTCCTTCGTCACGTAGACCCGCCGGCTAGGTTTACTCACCAACCTGATCGTCGTGATTACCCGTTTAGCGTGACTCCGCTCGCCCTGATACTGCAGCTTGAGCACGAGCTCCGGCTGCAGATCATGCGGGATCACCTCGTAGCTATTTATGTACCCCTCCGCCTGCAGAATACGCGCTATCGATTCCTTCATCTTTGAGTGCGGCATCGACACTTCCGGATGGAAAATCGCGTTTGCGTTCCGTATCCGGGTCAGCATGTCGGCAACAGGATGTGCGATCATCGTCATTTCTCTACACCTACCAACTTGATTTCTTTATCCCCGGGATCTCCCCGGTATGAGCAAGCTTCCGGAAGCAAAGCCGGCAAAGCCCGAAATCGCGGATGTACGCGTGCGGACGCCCGCACAGGCTGCACCTGTTGTACCCTCTCGTAGAATACTTCGGCTCCTTCTTGCTCTTTAGTATTAGTGCCTTCTTCGCCATAATCCCCCTAGTCCTTGAATGGGAACCCAAGCCCCTTCAACAGGGCGTATCCTTCCTTGTCATTCCGCGCCGTGGTGACAATAGTTACGTCCATCCCCTGCGTGGAGACAACTTCCTTGTACGAGATCTCTGGAAAGACCAGCTGCTCATTCAACCCGAGAGTGTAGTTTCCTCGACCGTCGAACGACGCCGATGACAGCCCGCGGAAATCACGGATTCCTGGGAAGACGACGTTGAACAGCTTGTAAAGAAACTCGTACGCCTTGTCCCGTCGCAACGTCACCTTGCACCCGATCGGATCCCCTTCCGTAAGGTGAAAGTCAGAGATCGATATCTTGGCCTTTGTCACCACCGGGTGTTGCCCGGTAATCTTCGCCAAGTTCTTTACCGCACCCTCCAATACCTTCGGATTGTCCTTGTCTGACACTCCCATATTGATGGCTACCTTCACGACACGCGGAATCTGCATCACATTTGTAAGGCCTAGTTCCTTCATCAGCCGCGGAGCCACTTCTTTCTCAAACTTTTCGTGTAGCATCTCTACCTAAACGTCTCCCCGCATTGCTTGCACTGGCGCATCTTCTCACCATTCACCTCAGCGAAACCGACGCGAGTGGGCGTTCCACACTCAGGACATACCACGAGCACATTGGAGATGTTAATCGTTCCTTCACGCTTGATAATCCCCGGCTCACGCAAGTTCTGTGTCGCACGTTGGTGCTTGGTGATCATGTGGACGTTTTCCACGATGATTCGCTCCTTCTCAGGGTAAACGATCATCACTTTTCCGTACTTGCCCCGGTCGTTGCCGGAGACAACCTTCACCCGGTCCCCTTTTCGTATCTTTCTCATTATTTACTCCTTTCCTACAGGACCTCAGGTGCGAGGGAAATTATCCGCATCATCTTTTTGTCTCGCAGTTCGCGGACAACCGGTCCGAAGACACGCGTCCCCACCGGTTCACCCTGCGGATTGATGAGCACAATAGCGTTGTCATCGAATCGGATGAATGTGCCGTCCTTCCGTCGATAGGCGCTGCGTGTACGCACTATAACCCCTTTCACGAGCTGCCCCTTCTCGATATCACTCGTCGGAAGACGCTTTCTCACCGAACCAACGACGATATCTCCTATTTCCCCCCAACGCCGGTTCGATGGGCCAAGAACGTTTATGCAGCGAACCAGTTTCGCTCCAGAATTATCGGCCACCCGCAGCACGGTCTGCATCTGAATCACGACTAGGCCTCCGCTTTCTCGATTATTTCAACCAATCGCCAACGCTTCAGTCGACTGAGCGGACGAGCCTCTTCTATCTTGACTACATCACCAATATTCGCTACCTGTTGCGGGTCGTGCGCATAAAACTTGAAGTGCCGCCTTATGTGTTTACGATAGTGCCTATGAAAACGGCTCTCCTCGACCTGGACCACAATGGTCTTTTCCATACGATCGCTCACAACATGTCCAATCTTTGTCTTCTTCATCTTGATTCCTCCCGCGCCTTCTCTAAAGCGAGCGTCATCGCACGGGCGACATCCTGACGGGTCTTCGCAAGTTCAGCAGTGTTATCCAGCTCCCCGCCAACCTTCTGAAAGCGCAGATTGAACAGCTTGCGTTTGAACTCATGCACCTTTTGCCCCAATTCATCTCTGGAAAGCTCTCGCAGTTCCTCAGCCTTCATTTCTCGCCTCCCAGAATAGTTCTTTGCTTCAGGCGGGTCGGGATAGGCAGTTTGTGGCTGACTAACTCATGTACGCGCTTCGCGTCCGTTTCGCCAATTCCAGCAATCTCAAACAAGATCCGACCAGGCTTAACGACAGCGACCCAATGATCAACCGCTCCTTTCCCTTTCCCCATTCTCGCTTCAGCCGGATGCTTTGTCCGGGCCTTATCCGGGAACACGCGGATCCACACCTTGGAATCACGATGAGTCTGACGGGCAATGGTAGTACGGCAAGCCTCGATCTGTTGGGCGGTGATCCATGCTGGCGCAAGCGCCTGGACCGCATACTCGCCAAACGCGATATCATACCCGCGCGTCGCCTTCCCTTTTGTCCGGCCACAGTGGTATTTCCTATACTTAGTCCTCTTTGGAGACAGAAGTGCCATACTAGTTCACCTTCTCCCTTTGCGGCGAGGCGTATGCGTGTTCTCCTCTGAAGACCCATGCCTTAACACCGATATTTCCATACTTGGTTCGCGCTTCAGTGAAACCATAGTCGATGTCAGCGCGGATCGTCTGCAGAGGCACACGTCCCTCCATCATCATAATGGACCGCGCAATCTCAGCTCCTCCGAGGCGTCCGCTGACCTTGATCTTTACCCCTTCCGCCCCAGCCCCCATCACTCGGCGAATAACTTCCTTCATCGCACGTGCAGGGACAATGCGTCCCTCGATTTGCATCGCCACATCCTGAGCAACAAGCGACGCATCCAGGTCAGGGCGTTCAATCTCCTGAATGGCCACCTTAATTGTCCTGCCCGTAAGCTTCTCGAGGTCCCCCTGTAGCTTTTGGATCTCGCTTCCGCCACGGCCAATGACGATCCCCGGCCGCGCGGAGCGGATGATGATCGATACGCGATCTTCCTTCGATCGTTCGATGTTCACTTCGGAAACCGCCGCTCTGCGGTAACGCTCAGTGATAACCCGGCGAATCTTGTAATCCTCAGCGATGTACTCAGGCGCCATCTTGGGGTTGTACCAGTTGGAGATCCACTTACGTGTAACTCCCATTCTGAATCCTACTGGATGGACTTTCTGTCCCATCATTCACCCCTCTTGTCGCCTACGACGATTGTCACATGACTCGTCGGCCGGCGCACAATATCGGCCCGTCCCATCGCTCGCGGCCGCAGGCGCCTGAGCGATGGCCCCATATCTATTGTGGCGCGAACCACAAAGAGCTCATCTACATCTACGTTATAGTTGTTCTCCGCATTGGCTACCGCAGATTCCAGTGTCTTGCGAATTAGCCGCGCTGGCTTCCTGTTGGAAAGCATGATGACGCGCAACGCATCATTGATGTTCTTCCCGCGGATGACATCAGCCACCAAGCGCGCCTTGCGCGGCGACATGCGCAACCCTCTAGTTACTGCCCGTGCTTCCATCATCTCTCCCCTACGTCAGGCCCGGTGCCCGCTTCTTCCTCATGCCACCGTGCGAGCGGAACGTTCGCGTCGGGGCAAACTCCCCCAACTTGTGTCCAACCATATTTTCTACGACGTAGACCGGCACGTGTACCTTCCCGTTATGAACCTTGATCGTCAATCCGACCATTTCAGGAGTGACCATCGAGGACCGCGACCAGGTCTTAATGTCCGTTAGCTCCCCACGTTTTGCCCGCTCCACCTTTCGCTGCAGGCTTTCAAGCACGTAGGGACCTTTTTTCATTGACCTCGGCATGTCTATCGCCTCCCCTTGCCAGCTCGGCGCACGATAAGATCGCTCGACTTCTTGTTCTTATTACGCGTACGCCCACCCTTGGCGAGCTTTCCTGTCGGGGAGACCTGTGGACGTCCTACGCGAGCGCGCCCTTCTCCACCGCCGTGTGGGTGATCAACGGAGTTCATCGCCACACCGCGTACATGAGGCTTGCGCCCCAGGTGACGAATCCGTCCGGCCTTCCCCTGTTTGATATTCTTATGGTCAGGGTTTCCTACCTCACCGATCGTGGCTCGGCATTCTACCTTGAAGATACGCACCTCGCCCGATGGCATCCGAACATGGGCACGATCCCCTTCTTTGCCGATTAGCTTAGCCGAAGTGCCGGCAGAACGAGCGACCTTGCCGCCACGTCCAGGCGTGAGCTCCAAGTTATGGATGATCGCCCCAAGCGGAATCCTCCGCAACGGCAGCGCATTTCCCACGCGGATCTCCGCGTTGTCTCCCGACTCGACCATTGTTCCGATCTCCAGAGAGACGGGGGCAAGAATATAGCGCTTTTCACCATCGACGTAGTTCAACAAGGTAATCCAAGCTGACCTATTCGGATCGTATTCACGCGTTGCAACCTTTGCCTGGATGCCATCCTTGTCGTTACGCGCAAAGTCGATCACGCGATATCGCCGCTTGTGACCACCACCACGAAAGCGCGATGTGATCTTCCCTTGAGAGTTACGGCCACCGCTCTTGCGGATAGGCCGAAGCAAGGCCTTCTCGGGTGCTACAGCAGTGAGGCCAGAGAAGTCAGGAAGATAAGCATGACGTCGCCCAGGTGATGTCGGATTAAATCTCTTAAGAGCCATGTTTCCCTATCCTCCCATCACATTGATTCGGTTTCCAGGCGCCAGCCGAACAATCGCCTTGTGCCAGCGTGCAGTCCGTCCGTGCAACTGATTCAGTCGCTCACGGCGAGGCTTACCCTTCATGTTGGCTGTCCACACCTTCTCCACTTTCACCTTAAACAGATCCTCAACAGCTTTCTTGATCTGCACCTTGTTTGCTCCAAGTGCCACACGGAAGGAATACTTCCTCTCCTCCATCTTTGCCCAGGATGCCTCGGTCAGAATCGGCGCGCAGATGACGTCTTCTGAATGCAAAAGCTTTGCCATAGCTACAATCTCTCCTTCAGTTCATTCAACGCCTCTGCGGTCATCACCAAGCCGTCGTAGCGCAGGATGTCATACACGTTCAATCCCGCGCTGGCCAAGCACTTTACTCTAGGGAGGTTGGAGAAGGATTTCTTGACTGCTCGATTATACTCGCCACTTCCCACGACCACCAGTGTAGAGGAGCTCATCCCCAGTCTCTCAAGGAGCGCCAATGCCCGCTTTGTCTTCGGCTCATCAAACGCTATCCGATCGATGACGGCAACATTTCCACCGGCAGCGCGGTCGGACATCGCCGAGACAAGTGCCCCCCGCATCATTTTCTTTGTCAGCTTGACGTGATAGGTCTTGGGCTTCGGTCCAAAGACC
>JAYEFP010000263.1:0-4290 GCA_034715975.1 Candidatus Bipolaricaulota bacterium
TTCATAACCTGTGACAGTGTCGGTCTCGATCGCCTCGTCGTTCGCATCGAAGAAATTGGCGCGGACGAGCGTCTCATTCGCCTTGTTTACAGCGATGACCCCGTAGGAGAAGTCGGCCCCCGCAGCATCTCTGGGAGTCACGCGGTACTCCCATCCGGTCTCCGTCTCCTTCGCGAATGTTGCTTCGTAATCTTCGTTATGCCAGATGAGTCGATCGAGCCTCCCCATACTCAAGCCAACTTCCTCTTCGCTTTGGTAGGAATCGAACGTCTTCTCCTTCTCGATCGTAAGCACGCATCACGGGCTCGCTCGATGAAAGGAGGTCTTTGAAGTTCGTCTTCAGCTCTATTCGTGCGGCAAAGAAACCCAGGACAACCGTGATAAGGATGATCAGTCCCAACAGCAGTTTCTGACGATGCACGGTCCAATGCACGAGTAAGCCGTAGAGTCTTCTCATCCGCATCCTCCTTCGATCATCACAGCCTACAGGAGGCGGTCCATGTGAGGTCGCAGTTTCCGTGCTCTTTCGAGGCCGGCTTCGATGACCCACAACGTAGTGATGCAGTCACCCAACGCGTCGTGGGCGTCGGTCTGTTGCACCCTGAAGTACTTTGCCGCGGTCGATAGCTTCTGCCACGTATAGTTCTTGCGATTGCTGTCCCACTTGCCGTAGACCTTGGCGAACCACTCCATTGCGCACCAGGACTCGAATCTGGGCATGACTAGATTGTAGCGAAGACAGGTGTTACGCAAGACCTTCAGATCGTAGGTGGCATTGTAGATAATGACGAACTTGCCGCTGATCGCTTCCCTTAAACGTTCGTAGATCGTGGGGAACTCCGCTCTATCGCGAACCATCCCATCGGTGATCCCGGTGATCCGGCTCGCGCCAGGTTCGATCGGTTTGGCCGGGTGTACGAGTTCGTTGATCAACGTCTTCCCGTGGCCATCAACGACGGCCACACTGACTACTTCCGGTGAATCGAGGCCGGTCGTCTCGGTGTCGAGGACAACGTAATCTTGCCCGTCGAGAGCGCGCAAGATTTCTGTAAGAGCCTGGTTTTCCTTATCCATCATACGAGGTCAGTCCACAGTGAGCGTCTTGCTCAGGTTGCGAGGGAAGTCGGGATCGATCCCACGCTCTATGCTCATGTAGTAACTGATGAGCTGGAGTGGGAGCACGGCAACCAGGGTTACGATCTCCTGGCCAACGTCAGGGAGAGCTATGTATTCGCGGACGTGCTTGCGCAGCAGGCCGTCCTCGCAGGCGATGGCGATCGGGCGTCCACCTCGGCAGGCGACCTCGTTGATGTGATTGACCATCATCGCGGCATCGTCGGGCGCAGTTACAAAGAGGATGGGATAATCGTCTTGTACGGCTGACAGCGGGCCGTGCTTGAACTCTGAGCTGAGCATCCCCTCGCAGTGTGCATAGGTGATCTCCTTTAATTTGAGTGCTCCTTCCATCGCTATTCCCAGGGTTAGCCCGTAGCCCAGGTAGTACATCTCGTCGTAGGGATTGAGGATGCTCGCTGCCTCTTTAGCGGGCTCTTTCGTGGAGACTAGCGTTTGTTCGATGGTATCGGGGATTTTGTCCCAGTCTATCTTGGCCCCGTGCATGCGCAGCTTGTCCGCCAGGTAGAGGAAGAGGACCACCTGATTCAAGAACGTCTTCGTCGCTGGGACGCTTATCTCGTAGCCGCAAGCAAGGGGGAGATAGTAATCGCTTAGGTGCATCAGCGCCGAGCCGATGACATTTAGCACTCCGAGTACCTTCGCCCCGGTCGGGCGCACGACATTGAGCGCGTTTAAGACGTCCTTCGTCTCCCCGCTCTGGCTGACGAATACAACGGTATCCTCTGGTGTGAGGATCGGAGCGAGGGTCTCGGTGAACTGTGGCGCGAGGACGGGGATCGCCGGGATGTCAGCGATGCGATTGAAGTAGGCTGCTCCGATCATGCACGCGTGGTAGCTTGTACCGCAACCGACAAAGTACAGGTGGCGTGCCGAAGAGAGCGAGTCGAGAAACTGAGGGACAAACGGCGATGCGGAGAGCCAGTGAATCAGCTCGGATACGGCCTTCGGCTGTTCGTGAATCTCCTTCTCCATGAAGTGGGCGTACCCTCCCTTTTCCGCGGCATCCATCCCCTCGGTGAACACTTCCGGCTCTCGCTCGATGATCTCGCCGTCGCTCAACCGCCGCAGCTCGACGCGGTCGTGCCACAGGCTGACCATCTCGCCGTCCTGCAGGCGGAGGATCCTGTTCGTAATCGGGAGGATCGAGGGGAGATCCGAAGAGACGCACGTCGCTCCGTCAGCAATCCCGACAACGAGGCCGGAACCACTCTTGACCGCGTGCAGTGCACCATCGCTGCTATCCACATCGCTTGAGGCGATGATCAGTGCGTAGTCACCCTGCAAGTCCTGGGCCGCCGCACGGATGGCATCCACCATCGCATCGCCGCGATCGACATAGTGCTCCACCGCGTGCACGATGCTCTCTCCGTCGTTTGCGCTACGTACGGTCATCCCCTCAGCGATGAACCCGTCGCGCAGGGAGACGTGATTGACGATGTTGCCGTTGTGTATGCCGACGAGGTCACCATCGGAATCAAGGTGCGGTTGTGCGTTCTCCTGTGAGGGACTGCCAAAGGTGGCCCAGCGAAGCTGGACGATCCCGCGCTGGCCGCGCATCTCATTGAAATTGAGGAGCTCGTTCACCTCATCAATCTTCCCCACATCCTTGCGCAGGTCAATCTTCCCGCTCTCATCGATCGTAGCGCAACCGACCGAATCGTATCCGCGATACGCCAGGCGACGTGCCGCTCCAACGAGAGTCTCTCCCAACGGGCCCTCATGCTCCTTCACGATGCCGAATATTCCACACATATATTTCCCCCTTCTTTCCTTGGCGATCTCGTAACCTGCCGATTGTACAGCCTGCATCATGAACGGCAAGAACAACATCCCCCGTAAACAGCACTCACGCCAGCCGCTGCCAGATGGATGGAAGCACTTATGCAGCTGTTGTTTTCTTCTTCGTTGTGTGCTATAGTGGATCTATCAAGGAGGTGCACCATGTGTATTAGTGCTTGGATTCTGCTCTCTTTCTTCTGGGCATTTGCCATATTTGCGTTTGCTGGCTTCTGGTGCGGTGGCGGCTGCTAGGTAGCCCTCGCGCGTAGTTGCTGTTGCGAATACAAAGGAACACAATGCGAAAGAACCTGTTGGGTCGGGGTTCCGTGCTGTTCTTGATGGTTCTGCTCGTTCAATTTGCTGTGTTTGCTGGCACGCCTGAGCAGATTGCCTCTAAGACGGGCCTCGACCAAGATCTCTTCTCTACACTAAACCTTAAGGTGAACGGCACGCAGTTTAGCGTGTTCGTTGTTGCTGTCACTGAGAGAGCTTTCAATAGCAGAATCTCCGAAGAACTTCTGGCGGCATTACGGCCGTATGTTGGCCAAAATGTTCTGTACATAAACCCTACCGTTGAGGAAGTAGTGCCCAGCTTTCCGTTCAATCCGGCGGGCTTCAAGGTAAGCCAAGATGGGGCACCTGATTTTATTCCCACCGCAACTGACTGGGTGGACATCTCCGATGGGTTCCTCATTGGAAGGTTCGTGGAGAATCCTGGGGGACCATCATACGGCTCTGGAAGCGAGGGATTGCTCCTCATGGATGGACACATCGATATCACTCATCCGTTCACGGTTTCCTACGGTGAGCAGTCGGCGACGTTCTCTATTCAGGCCTACACACCACCAACAACATCCACTACAAGCAGCGGGATAGCTTCTATTCCTGCACAGACGCCGGTCGATGTCCCATTGCCGGCGCAGGTGACCGACCTGCAGGACACGCTGACCAACGGAGACTTCACCCGCGAGGCGATGGCTTCCCTGTTCGGCCTTCCACCGACACTTGTTCAGACGCTCGACAGCACGGCACGCGACATGGAACTGCGTCTCCTGTTGGTGCTCCTCTCGGACGACGTGCGCAGCGCCTCATTTAGTGATGAACTCTTGACCTCGCTCGAACCGCTCATCGGCACTGGCGCGGTGATGGTGTGGGCGCTGTCAGCAACTGGGAGTCCCTTCACCCCGTGGAGTTTCTTCATTCAGCAGAGCGGCACGAATTACGTCTTCTTCAGCGATGCATCCTTTGTCGAGCTGACATCTGGTTTCTTAAGAGCGAAGGAAATATCAGCGGGGGAGATCCTTGCAGGCGTGATACGCCTTCCGAAGGGGATCAATCTTGACCTACCTTTCACCATCTTCTACGGAACGAACC
>JAYEFP010000264.1:0-15524 GCA_034715975.1 Candidatus Bipolaricaulota bacterium
CCCTGCCTTCTTTGAGGAAGACAGCGAGGATTGTACTTCAACGTGCAAGTCCCCAACTGTTAAGGATTACGTACGCGTACTGATCGATGCTGTCGTACGGGTTCTCCCACGAAGCGAGGATGCTAACATCAACCCTGTAACGTGCCTGCGCGTTGGAAATAAGAGTGTTTACTCGTTCACGGCCGTGGCGGTCGAGGACGTTTCCGTAGTCATTGAGCGCCCCAATGGGAAGAGGGAGAGCTGAAGCGATGTTTGAAAACAGAACCAGTACGATGGTCGCCCAGAGGAGCGAGCCCCTTAGCAAGCATAAATGATGCGCGAGCAGTTTTCGCACGTCACAATCTCCATGCCGTCGCGTGCGCGTTCAACCGTTGTTCCGCTCACCGTGAGCTTGCATCCGCTGCATGTCCCATTTTCTATTCGGACAACTGGGTCATCAAACTTCGCATGCAGGTGTTCATACTGCTGTACTGTATGGGGAGGAAGGGCTGTAATGAGCCGCGCACGCTTCTTCTCCCACGCAGCGAGCTCTTTCTGCATTTCCGCAATGCGTGTATCGATCTTGGCAATCTCGGCATCTATATCAGCCTCGCGTACTGAGAGGTTTTCTCTTTCCATCCGGTGTTGTACAACCGTCTCCTCAATCTCATTCATCAACTCGAGGGCCTCGTCCTCCATCTCTCCCATTCGGGTGCTTTGATTGCCGATCTTCATGCGCAGCGCTTCCATCTCTTTGAAGCTGATTATCCCTGTGTCGAGCCGGTGTCGATAGTCGTGGATCTGAGCATCCAGATTATCCACATCAAGGTTCATCATCAGACTGTCGTGCTGCAACTGTTCCAGATGCTCTTGGAGCTTGTTCACCGTGGAACGTTCCTGTTCAGCCCTACGTCGCAGTTGCTCCTTCTGCGCCTCCAGGCCCCTGACCCGCGAGGCGAGATCACCACATTCGTGATCTATCCGTTGCAGCTCTATGAGCTGCGTGATGGCATCGTTCACAGTCCCTCCTTGTAGAAGACCATATCTTCATTCGACTATAAGAGGATGATTGGCGCAGCGCAAGTTACGAGTTCTTTATCGGCATCTCATAGACACGCCATGTCTTGTATCGATGTCCACCCATGAACTTCGATGTGCGCAGGATGAGGTCGTTGTCCTCAAGGAGCATCGATGGTTCGCACGTCTCGTAGCCGTGCTTGAGGGCGTAGCCCAGTACCTCATGGTAGAGGACGGCATCAACGCCCAACTTGCGGAACTGCGGCCGAATCCCAAAGAACATCAGCCGAATGCGCGGGATGTGACGGCGAGTGCGCAGGAGACGAGCAACACGAACAGTATCCGTGTCGCGCCAATGGCTCCACCTCGGACGAAACGGGACGTTCGGGTCGGGAAGCGCTCCCAGTACAGCAGCAAGCTCCCCGTCAACGTAGGCAAAGCGAAGGAGGCCAGGATCGGCAACAAGCTTCAGACTATCGGCCATCGCCTCTGCCTCGGAGTCAGTCAATGGGAGGAAGCCCCAGTTGTCCGCCCAGGCCTCGTTGTAGATATTCACGATTTTGTTAACCTCTGCGCGTATCTGGGAGAGGTCTATCTTTCGTGTCTCTATCCGGCGTCTGCTACGCACTGCGTCCACTATGTGCTGCAGCCTCTCGTCTGGGCCATCCGAGATGTCGATCATGTATGCGTGATAGTCTTTCGCCTTCACGAGGCCATAGCGTTCGAGGAATTCAGCATAATATGGTGCATTGTGCGTCAGTTCGACGGTCGGTGGCGTATCGAAGCCATCGATCAGTACACCTTGTTGGGACTCATGTGTGGCCGTCGAGTACGCTCCTGGACCACGCATCGTCTCCATCCCTCGTGCCGCCAGCCACGCACGGGCACGATCTAGAAGTAAACGGGCAACATCGTAGTCTTCAACTGTCTCGAAGAACCCGAAGAACCCAATGCGCGCGTTGTAGTAATCGTTGAAGCGCTCATTCACCGCTGCCGAGATCCTCCCCAACAGCTCCTTTCCGTTGTGCACGAGGAAATGGGTTACCTTCGCGTCTTGGTGGTAGGGGTGTGCGGGTGTAAGAAGCCCGGTGATCCGCATAAGGCGGTTCCCCAACATGTCCGCGCGCAACGGAGGGGTCCAATTGGGATCGTGGCGATTGATCTGCCAGGGAACGTTCACGAATTTGCGCAAGCGGCGGTTCCCTAACTTTAGTTCTTCGATCGCCAGGCGCGTGTTCTTTCTTCCTCTCTTTCTCATGCTCACATTATGCACAACAGGCGCAGAGAATGAAACAGCTATCACTCCAGCAATGTCAAGGTTGATCTTGGAGCCTATTTGCGGTATCCCTATGTAACATGAACGACGAACGCATACAGATCAAGCTATGGAGAATTGTGCAGGACGAGAGCGGCGTATCCCGACGCAAGGCACAGGAGCTCGTCGCCAGTGGGGAGATCGACGTAAATGGGGAGACCGTGCGTGATCCGTTCTCCTCTGTTGTGCGGGCGGACATCACGTCACTGAGACTGCGCGGACATCCTCTCTCCCTGGAAGCGCCCAAGCAGCGTGTCTATCGCTACTATAAGGAAGCAGGTGTCCTGTGCAGCCACGATGACCCGCACTGCGGGAATACACTCGGCCGCATCTTGCGGTCAGAAGGCTTCATCGGCTACACATGGCCGGGAAGGCTCGACCAAGACGCGGAGGGGCTCATTCTGCTAACAAATGATGGCCAGATCGTGCAACGTTTGACACATCCCAGCTTTCGAGTGCGCAAGGTGTATCACGTCTGGGTCAGTCGCCTTCCAAACGCGCAGGAGATGCGCAAGATATACGCAAGCATGCGTCGCGGCATCACAGACGACAACCAGTTACTGCGCATCCTGGAGGGAAAGACCACCGGTCGACCACCACACGCTGTTATCACTATCGCTGAGGGGAAAAAGCACGAGATCAAGCGGTTGTTCGCCCACTTCAGACTAAAAGTTGTTCGCCTTCGTCGCGTCTCCCTCGGACCGATCACTCTTGGGAACATGCGCCCGGGCACTATCGTCCGACTTGACGAGCATAACACGGCGAAGCTCAATGAATTCGTCGAGCGACTTTCTCCGACTCGCAGTGGTGATAGGCACAGCATCCCCCTATAATCTTTACCATGCGCCTAGGACTTGCACAGATCGATCCCACTGTTGGTGCGATCGACGATAACTTAAGCCTTATCCTGTCCCACATTGAGCGGGCAAAGAGATCGGAATGCGATCTTGTTATCTTCCCGGAGCTCGCCGTCTGCGGCTACGCGCCCCTCGACCTGTTGTGGCGGCGGGGATTTCTTGACAAGATGCAGGAGGCACAAGAGAAGATCCGCCAAGCCTCCTCTGGAATCGGAGTAATCGTCGGCGGTATCACCGCGCAGCAGCACCACGATAGGGAGAACCTCGCTGACCAATCATCGATCTGCGATGGTGCGGGGACCGACCTGTTCAATACTGCCCTCTTCTTCTCCGACGCGTCGCTCGTGGCGTCCGTCCCAAAGCTCAATCTTCCCACCTTCGATGTGTACAGCGAGAGGCGCTACTTCACACCCGGCCCGGGTGCTCAAGTCGTCGACTTTCACGGAAAGCCCATTGGAATCAACGTGTGTGAAGACCTGTGGGTCGACGGTGGGCCAACGGACGCGCAAGCAAGCCTGGGAGCAGAGTGGATAATCAACATCTCGGCATCTCCGTTCTTCGTCGGCAACGCAGAAGTCAGACGGCATCTTGCAGCCCGTCGAGCAAGGGAGAACGGTATCACCCTCTTCTGCACAAACCTCATTGGCGGCCAAGACGACATTATTTTCGATGGCGGGAGCTTCATCACCGGACCCAATGGCGATCTTCTCTACCAAGCGCCATCCTTCGTCGAGGGGCTGTTCATCTTCGATACCGAGCAGGCCTCTCCTGCCATCACTCCAAAGCAGGATGATATCACAACAGCGCGAAAAGCGATCATCCTCGGAATTCGCGATTACCTACGCAAGAACAGCTTCTCGCGGGTAATCATCGGTATCTCCGGAGGGATCGATTCCGCACTAGTCGCTGCGCTGGCGGTGGAGGCGCTAGGGCGTGACGCGGTGAGCGGTGTGTTCCTGCCAAGCGACATTAGCTCGCAAGAGAGCCATGATGACGCGCACGCCTTGGCGCGCAACTTGGGGATTGACATCATCGATGTGCCGATCTCCAAAGTCGTTTCCTCTTCTCACATCGCCCTCCAACAAGCAATCACCGGCCTTGCCGCGGAGAATCTGCAGGCACGCGTGCGGGGAATGCTACTAATGGCGCTCGCCAATGAGCACAACGCTCTCATCTTGACTACCGGGAACAAGTCGGAGATCGCGGTGGGATACAACACTCTGTACGGAGACACAGTGGGTGCGCTCGCCCCCATCGCCGACCTGTACAAAACACAGGTACGGACTATGGCGCAAGGGATGGATGGTCTGATTCCGCAGCGCATCATCGACAAGCCCCCTACCGCCGAATTACGCCCGAACCAGAAGGATGAGGATGACCTTCCACCTTATCCTATACTCGACGCCATTCTAGAACAGCTGATCGAGAAGAATGCATCGCGTAATGATCTGGTGACGCACGGATTCCCCGAGGCAACGGTCGATGATGTCTTCGCGCGTTACTACAGAAACGAGTATAAGCGTCACCAACTCCCACTGGCGATCAAAGTGTCGGCAAAGGCGTTCGGAAGCGGAAGGAGAGTGCCGATCACCCACCGCTATCGAAGCTAGAAAATGCAGGGATACGGAACTACTTCACCACGAAGGACCTGTCTGCGTCCGAAGGACAGGCAGGCACGAAAAGCACGAAGGGAAAGGCACCGCTCTTGCCCTAACCCTTGAGCTCTGTTGCGTGCATAGCCGATCACAAGGCTTAGCAATACGTCTTTCCTTTTTTCGTGTACTTCGTGTTCTTCGTGGTGAATTCTGCTGGTGACAGTCATTGAAGAAGAAAACGGCCCCGGCAAAGCCGAGGCCGCACTTGCCCCGTTACTCAACCTTGATTTCGATCGGCTGTTCCTTTTCTTTGATCGATTCCTTAAGAGGAACCATCACCTTAAGGATGCCATCCTCGAAACGGGCCTTTATTCCCTTTTTGTCCGCTATGTCAGCGGGAAGAGGGAACGTCCGCTGGAAGCTTCCATAGTGCCGCCCCATGCGGAAGTAGTTCTCCTTCTTCACCTCTTCACTTCGCTTCATCTCACCTGAGATGCAGACTGTGTCGTCTTCCACCTTAATCGAGACGTCTTCCTTCTTCGCGCCCGGAAGCTCAGTTTCGATGACCAGGTTGTTGTCCTTCTCGTAGATATCGTTGCGACCAAAAGTCGGAGCAACATCGAGGCCTACCTTGTGGAAGTCTCTGAAGAAGTCATCAAAGATTCTGGAAAGCCCTGTTCCAGGAACCAACGGTTCCGCCCATACGGTTGGTAGTCTGTTTGTCATCGTAGTTTCCTCCTATGTCTTGCTATTAGCAGTCAACCTTCTCAACTGCTAATAGCAGTATAATACCTTGACTGCTAATTGTCAAGAGGCGGCTGTGAGGTTATACTCGTCCCATGGCAAAGAAGATCCTCGTGGGCGTGATCACAGCATATCAGCGTTTCATCTCACCACTCTTTCCGCCGCGTTGTCGCTTCTATCCCACCTGTTCGCAGTACGGAAAGGAGGCAATCGTCAAGTACGGTGCGGTCAAGGGCGGTTATCTTGCGGTCCGCCGCATACTGCGCTGCAACCAGTTTCATTCTGGTGGATTCGACCCCGTTCCATGAGTAGGTATCACCCGCATGTCTTCGCAAGTCGGTTTAGGCAAGAGACCCTTTCCGGCCAACTGATACCCGGTTACTCATAGTTGTTGGAGGCGATCATATATGTCAGGCACACTCTATCTTGTCTCCACCCCAATCGGGAACCTCTCCGATATCACCCTACGCGCAATAGCGACACTGCGGATGGTCGATCGGATCATTGCCGAGGACACGCGCAACACACGGCGTATCCTGTCGCGCTACCGAATTACAACTCCCTTTACGGCAAGCTACTACCAGGGGGTCGAGCGCGAGCGCATCGCACCTCTTCTTTCCCTTCTCAACGAGGGAAAGGACCTCGCGCTTGTGAGTGACGCTGGGACTCCGCTTATCAGCGACCCTGGGTATCCTCTAATTCGCGCCGCCTTGGAGCAGAGCATCTCAGTCGTCCCAATCCCCGGAGCTACAGCCCTAATCGCTGCCCTGACTGCATCCGGCCTGCCCACGGATCACTTTGTCTTCGATGGTGCGCTTCCCCGAAAACAGACCGAGAGGGAGGCGTACCTCAATAGCATCGCCTCAGAATCACGCACGGTCATTGTCCACTCCTCTCCACACCGGTTATTCGCCGACCTAGAAGCAATTGCTTCTGTGCTTTCGAAACGCACGATCGTCCTCGCACGAGAGCTGACCAAGGTGCACGAGGAGTTCTTGCGTGGCAGTGCCCGCGAGATCCTAAATGTGTTGGAGGCTCGTGGGGACGCCAAGGGAGAATGCATCCTGCTAATAAGTGGCGCTAAGCCTTCACGTGAGCAGGGTGACAGGAAACTTGGAAAGGAGCTTGCTGGTCTTCTCAGAGAAGAAGGCATCTCCAGCAAGAGTGCCCTGCGCATCCTGATGCAAGCGACGAACATGAAGCGAAACGACGCTTATCGGTTGCTACACAATGCCTGAGCCGCTCTTTGTCGTTTCGAGTGGGCAACCGAAGCGCAAGAGTGAAGCACAAAGAGATTCACAGAGGCATAGGACTTTTTCACCACGAAGAACACGAAGGAGCCAGAGGATGAAGGGCCTGCTCTCGATTTGACGGTTTATTAATTCCATTCTTCGTGCTCTTCGTGGTGACTGCTCCTTCGCAGCAGTCCCTTGCGAACAGAAATCACGAGTTGCTTAGGTGTACTTGTCAGCTACAGAAGATGCAGCATAAGCTTCCGGCTTAATGCGGACAGCAAACCCACTACCAATGATCATTCCCACCACTTCGTCGATCAACTCTTTTGTGGGGCCGTTCTCACCGATGTCAACGTGTATCTCTAGATTGAATGCCAACGGGGAGAAGCTTGACAATCCCTTAAGCAGCCGCTGCGCCAGTTCGAAGGAGAGCCACGCCTCGCGCCACATTCGCTGTCGCAGCGAGAAGGTCTTCTTCTCCCGCATACGGGTCCAGTAGTAACGTCCGCCCTTCCCTACCTTGTGCACAACGATCGCGCTGACGTAGTCCACATGCGTGCCGTTCACCGAGGAATCCGTTCCCACAAGCAACTCATAGCGTGCCTTAGGATCAGCGTGCATTTCCTCGACAATCGCCTGGACCACCGCATCAAATGATAGTCCCCCTGCGTGGGGGTTGTAGAACAGCTCATTAACCATTGCCTGCCATCCTACACCTCAGGGAGCGCTACTGTCAAGCAATGGGGAGGAGGATCGTGAAGCATGCCCCTCCTTCCGAACGGTTGCTGGCCGTGATCTTACCTTCGTGAGCTTCCACCCATTGCTTGGCGACCGCCAGGCCAAGACCGCTCCCACCGGCCGCGCGCGTGCGTGCTTCATCGCCCCGATAGAAGCGCTCGAAGAGGTGTGGCAGTTCGTTCTCGGGAATCCCGGGACCACGATCGAGGACGCGCAGCACAAGCATGCTCTCCCACACCTCGATCTCCACGCGAATCTCCATCCCTTCCGGCGTGTAGCGCAGAGCATTGCTCAATAGGTTCGCTAGAACTTGACGTATGCGCATTGAGTCGAGGGGCACAATCGGGATGCCTTCTGGGGCAGACACAGAGGCTCTGGGGCCGCCTTCCTGCGAAGCGTTCACCGTTTCCACGACCTGGTTCACGAGAGCGCGGATATCCGTCGGCTCCTTGAACAATCGCAGCTCGCCCGCCTCGGCAAGGGCAAGATCACGCAGGTCATCGATCAGCCGCCCCAGGTGCAGCGTCTCCTCGTAGATGGGGGCAATCGTCTCCGCGTCGGAAGGATATACACCATCCAGGATCGCCTCGAGGCTCCCCTGGATTATCGTTACCGGCGTTCGCAACTCGTGGGCGATGTCGGCGGTCATCGTCTTGCGCACTGTTTCCGAGCGGCTGAGGTTATCGATCATGCGATTGAACGAGTCTCCCAAGCGTCCGAATTCATCACGCGCCTTCAATAACACGCCGTGCGACAAGTCTCCTTGTGCAATGCGCTCCGTCGCACGCGTAAGAAGCCGCAACGGAGAGAGGACTTGCAATATGAGGATAATGGACAAGAGTAGGGCAATCCCTGAGGCGATTCCTCCTCCAACGAGCGCGGACCGTTTCGCCGAAGAGAGAAATTCCTCCTCGGCAGGAGGTAGGGGCGAGTTGCTGTTATCGATGATCAGCGTGCCAATCTGCGTATCGCCCTTGCGAATGGGGTACCCAGAAGCAACCTCGGCCTTGCTAAGCTGCGTTCCTAGCTTCTCCTGTTGGGTGCAGGCGACGACGATCCGATTCTCATCCGTCAGTGAAAAATCTCCCCCAACAAGAGATGTGCGACGCACCATTAATTGTCCGTTTACTGATATCGAGTATTGAGTGAACAGGAGCTTCTCAGCCCCGAACCAGTTTCCCGTGCGAAGACGGTATTCGGCCAGCAGTCCACAGAGCTGATTTGCCGTCTGCTCACGTTCTTGCTCATTGTAGGCAGCAAAGCGGGTGGTGATCGTGTGCGCGGTCATAAAGTAAACGAGGGCAACAGCTACTAGGATCACAACGAGGAACGAAATCCCCAGCTTGAGCGCAAATGGAAGACTTCGGTGCAGCATGCTACTTCTCTCTCGTGAACCGATAGCCCACTCCGTGTACGGTGAGGATGTACTTCGGGGCCTTAGGATCTTCCTCAATCTTGTGGCGAAGGTTCTTCACGTGCGTATCGATCGTGCGAGCGAAGGCATCGTAGGTATAGCCCTGTACCTCGCGCAAGAGCTGCAGCCTTGTGAACACCTGGCCGGGATGATGCGCAAGATAGGACAGGAGATCAAACTCTGTCGGAGTCAGCTCAATCGGCTTGCCGTCTACAGTAACCTCGCGCGATCGCAGGTCGATCTCCATTTTGCCACTCACCATGCGCTCACTGGCCCCTGTCTCGCCGTCTATCCTCCGCAGTACGGCACGAACACGTGCTACCAACTCACGTGGACTGAACGGTTTCACCACGTAATCGTCGGCGCCAAGCTCCAACCCGACGACCCGGTCCGCCTCCGAAGCCTTGGCGGTAAGCATGATAATTGGCACTGGGGACGTGGAGCGAATCTTCTTCGTCACTTCGAGTCCACTCATCTTGGGAAGCATCAGATCCAGAACGATCAAGTCTGGCCCCTTTTCGTTGAAGGCGCGTAGCGCCTCTTCACCGTCATAGGCCGTGTACGTCTTGAAACCCTCCTGATCGAGGTAGGCCTTCACTGTGCGAACAATCATCTCTTCGTCGTCAACAACAAGAATTCGTTTCATTGCACACCATTATATGCTAATTTTGCGTCCGCGTTGCGATGAACCAGGCCGGTCGGACAACTCTCCGCTTCATCCGCTCCATTCCGACATGCCTGGGCTCACCGGCATCACTTTCCCAAGAGGTTTTCCCAATGTGAGTGACAGGTAGTGTAAGAAACGTGTGTGAAGAGATTGTGAGGAAAGAATGATCAACCTGTGCGGCAAGATCACTGCGAAACGTTGACCTACTCGTGACCAGCAACTATCATCATCGCAACATGAAAAGACTGCTCATTGTGTCCACCGAAAGCTACTCCGGGAAAAGCATGCTGGCGCTCTCCCTCGGACAAGCGCTAAACGAGGCCGGCACATCGTTTGCCTACATGAAGCCGATCAGCTCCTCAGTGTGCTACGCCACAGGCGAGCCTATCGATCGCGATGCTCAAGCGATATCCTCCGTCCTTAACCTGGATACCGAGCTCAAGCAGACCGCTCCGGTTACCCTCGAAACCCCATTTCTGCAAGAGGCGATTGAGTCCGGTGATCACGGCTTTCGCCGACGCATTCTGGATGCTTTTGAACGGATATCGAGAGGACGCGACGTCGCTATCGTCGAGGGGCGGAAGTACCTTGGACTAGGCGTGACGGCTGGGCTGAGCGATTTCGACATTGCCGAGATGCTTCACGCAGACATCGTCTTACTTACCCGCTACGATAGCGAGGCAGCGATCGATCGTGTTCTGTGCGCCCTTCGCCTGTTGGGAAACGAGTCGCATATACTGGGCGTGATCCTCAACGCCGTCTCCATGGAGACACAACTGAACGGGCTAACAGACGTCTTCTCCCCGTTCCTCGACGAACGCGGTGCGGAGGTACTAGGGATCGTCCCCTATGATAACTCCCTCCACTCCGTCTGCGTTGACGAGATCGTGGAGAGGCTCGGCGGCCGCGCGGTGACCAGCCTTCCTCTGGATAATGAGGTACGTCATTTCAGGATCGGCGCTACAGGTGTCGAGTCGGCCCTACGGCTCTTCCGCCGTACCCCCGATCTTGGAGTGATCACCGGCAGCGATCGCATCGAAATTCAAGAAGCCGCTCTTAAAGCGGCGCGCCTCCGCTGCCTGATTCTGACAGGAAATCACCTACCACAGCGCGCTATTGTACGCAAAGCTAATGAGCGCGGCGTCCCGATTGTCCTTGTTGGTCAGGAGCCAATGGCCGCAGCTACGCTGTGTGAAGGCCTCCTCAGCCATTCGCACATCCGTCGCGGAGATCGCCTCAATCGGGCGATTAGCCTTATCCGCTCCAATGTCGACATCGAACGGATATTGGAAAAGACAACCGACCGTTAGTCTTTCGTTATCTGGTACTCCCACGTAACATCTGCCGTCTTATTCACCATGTTAGTGATCGGGCAATACCTTTGCATGGAGAGCTCGATCGCCTTCTTCGCGTTCGCCTCCGGGATGTTCCCTGTGAGACGGTAGACAAAGTGAATGCGCGTTAATACCTTAGGGTGTTCTGAAGCACGCTCATCCTCGATTTCCACGGAAAACCGCTTAGGGACCGTGCGCATTTTGCGCAGAATAGAGATAACATCCATCCCCGTACATCCACCAAGCGCGCACAGCATGACCTCCACAGGGCGCGCGGCGGTGTTGTTGCCGCCAACACTCGGATCGCTGTCCATAATTACGGCATGGCTGCTTTCCCCACTCGCAACAAACTGCATTCCCCCTACAAGTTCCACGTGTGTATTTCCCATCTTGCACCTCTCATTTATCCAACTATTTAAATACTTGACAAAGCATCCTCTTGCGATTATCATCCTACGATCTATAGGGAGACTATACAAATGACAATCGATAAAAACAGACAGAGGGAATGGGTTGAGGTCTTCTCCGCTCTGGCAAGCGGTACCCGATTGCGAATTGTAATCATGCTCGCAGATGGGAAGATGGAATGTCAGGAGATCTTGTCCCAATTGGATCTCAGTCAGCCCGCTGTCTCCTACCACCTGGGAAAGCTTGAACACGCGGGAGTTTTGGTCAAGGAGAGGAGGGGCATAAGGAATTGCTATCGGTTACACAACCGCATTACTGAGCTGGTAAACGTTTTCGAGAAGGAGGAGCTACGATGAGTCACGACGTCACCATTTACACATCCCAAACTTGTTCCTGGTGTGAGGCAACTAAGGAATACTTGTACGCTAGAGAAGTGGACTTTGAAGAGGTTGATGTTTCTGAAGACATACACAGAGCAATGGAAATTGTAGAGAAGAGTGGTCAACAGGGGGTTCCTGTTGTTGAGATTGACGGAGAAATCGTGATCGGCTTTGATCGGCCGCGAATCGATGCACTACTAGAACTTAACTAGGAGGAAGAATGGCACTACTATCAGAAGATGATCGTAAGTATCTGCAGGGCGAGTTTGGCAAGATGAATGAACCGGTCAAGCTAATCCTGTTTTCCAAGGAAGATGATTGCGCAAGTTGCTCCGATACGTTGCAGCTTCTAGAAGAGACAGCCAGCCTTTCGGAGAAGATCGAGGTTGTCACATATGATCTCACGCGTGACAGCGAGGCCGCTGCGACATACAACGTTGATCGAGCACCAACAGTGATCATTCAGGGCAACAAAGACATCGGTATTCGTTTGTATGGCATTCCATCCGGATACGAGTTCTCGACATTGATCGAAGACATTATCGATCTAGGGACGGGCACGATCTCACTTGCGCCCGCTACCAAAGATGCCCTCGCTCACCTTGCTGAGCCAGTGCACATCCAAGTCTTCGTCACCCCAAGCTGCCCTTATTGCCCAAAAGCGGTGCGCATGGCACACATGATGGCGATGGAATCGGACAAAGTCACGGCAGACATGGTTATGGCAAACGAGTTTCCGCAGCTTTCCAGCCAGTACAACGTGATGGCGGTTCCTAAGATCGTCATAAATGAGGATACGAGCTTCGAGGGAGCAATCCCCGAGGACGACTACGTCTCATTCGTGGCCAAAGCAACAAGTAAGTAGGCTACTGAAGTCATCCGCGCCCGTGTGCTCATGCCGCGGGCGCATTTTTCTTATTGGCTGAACAGAGGGAGCGGATCGAGCTGTCGCAATGGTCTGGCGCGTCTACGCCTGGCAGGACGAGCCCTCCTGACCTTTCGCGATCGCAGAGGTGCTACTTCCCTAAACACCCTGACAAAACCCTCATCTTCACGTACTTGTTCGTAGCGGTCATACATCATCACGTAGCGTTCTCTCGGGAAGCCACCCACAACGATCTCAGGGTTGTCCGCGGCAAGTACCCCAAGTTGGTGCAGCTTCCGCTCGTAGAGGAAGTCCAGCGGTGCGGCAGGCATGACATAGGCGATTGGCTGTCGCCCAGAGGCACGCGCCACTTCGATCAGCTCTTGCCTCTCGGCGCGGGTAAGATTTGTGTTGTCGACACAGACAACTTCTGCCGGTGATTCAACGGCTTCCACCAGCATGGTAGCAAAGATCTTGGTGACGGCATCCTCGTACACGGGATCGAAGTCACGATGAAAGACGTTACGTCGGATATCGTCCTTGGAGACGATCGCCCATTCAGGACGACGATCACGAAATGTCGTTTTGCCCGACCCGGCCAGGCCAACAAGCACAACCAGCTCCCTCATCTTTCTCACCCCGAAAATCAGTATCGCGAAACACATGCCAGTCGTCAACCGCTCGCTTATGTTGACCCACCTCTGCAAGGAGCGTACGCTAACCCACTATTGATCGCCTGTTCCTGCCGCGCCCAATCGATAGGCTGTTCTACCTAGAGCGGCAAACAACCTACAGATGCGAGCACTAGCCAACGCCAAAACACGCAACCATTTCGTCCACTAATTCTCTGTGACATCTGTCACGTATGCTTCAGACGCCCTGGACTTCGCGTTACCGGCTGTTTCACAAGATGATCTTCAAACCAAGTTCAACGGTTTTGCACGTTGAAGTGCCTGCTTATCCACGACCATAGCAAAGCCCCAGCCGACAATCAGTCGGCCGGGGCTCCTTGCGTGTCTTTCCATCAAATCCTATTACGGAAGCACTTCGATCGGCACTAGAACCGTCTTACCTCCTCCATACACGACCCAGACGTTGTACCGACCGGGCAATAGCTTCGCCGTGTCGATTCCCAACCAGTAAACGCCATTTGTGTAGCGCCCGGAGAACGTGAACCCAGCGCCCTGTTCTAGTGCTCCCCCGCCACCGGCAGATGCAACAAACCCGGGTTGCGTCACGCGCACCCACGGCCAGCCGTAGGCACGGCGTTCTTCTTGTGTCACCTCTAAGCCGACCTCGAGCCGCGCACCGGCACGTGTCTTGGCGGGTTGTACGTCGGGTTTGAGTGATAGCAGATTTAGCACATCCGAGTTATGGGTACTGGCAGTGGCAATAAGCGGGTTTTGTTCGGCATCCTCTCCCCAGGTGATTATTCCCAGGTTCGTGTGCCAGTTGTCCGCCGTATCCGGTCTCAGCGGATCTGTGCGCTCCATGGCCGCGTGCATTGCCGCATCACCCGCTGGCCAACCATCGTTCGGGTAGTTAAAGGCGTTCGCCGTGTCGACAACCTCCCCATCGGCGTTGAGCAGCTGAATTACATCCCCAAAATCGCTCAATTCTAGGCGATACGGCTTGCTCTCGTCGTAAACAAGGTCGGCTTTGGCATTGCTGATCGTGTCATCGTGACGCCGCTCCAGCGTGTAGAAGCTTTCGTCCTTCTTCCTCTCTTGTTCGGTGACTACCTGCCAGGAGACTGCATCAAAGTCGGTCTTCACCAGGTTCACCGAAGCTGTCTGTGGCTCTTGCGCCAAATCACACGCCGAGGCCTCCGCGGGGAGGATCATTCCCGACAGGTCTACGATCTTCCAACGCTTCTCTTCTTCCGTTTCCGGCTTCTTCCGCCGCCATTGCAGGGTCCAACCAGAGAGGTCAACGGGGATCGTTCCAAGGTTACGCAGCTCAATCCACTCATCCTGAGAGTTAGCAGTGGTCCCTGACCACGCCACCTCGTTGATGATGATCTTCCCTTCACACGTATCACTCGTGCCTCCACCTCCACCTCCACCCTCCGTTACCGTGATGTCAGCGGTATCCCGATTGTTCGTCGGATCCGGATCCGGTTGGTCAGAGGTGGTCACCTCGGCCATGTTGGTGATTGTCGTACTCGCAGTGTTCGCGTCGACCGTAGCAGTTATGTTGAGAGTGGCGATTTCCCCGTTGGCCAGCGCTCCGACAGTCCACACACCCGTGAATGGATCATATGCCCCACTACTGTCATCAGACACATACGTGACGCCCACCGGCAGAGTGTCACTGAGTGTTATGCCAGATGCATCACTCGGTCCATCGTTCGTCAGGGTGATCGTGTAGACGATGGTGTCGCCCTCGCTCGGAGTCGGATTATCAACTGTCTTTTCTACCACCAGATCGGCGCTCTGCACCGTAAGGTCGATGCTCGATTGATCGTCTTCATCAGGGTGATGGTTGTTCGGAGTGGAATCAGGGTCCGGTTGACCAGCAACCGTAACTTCAGCAGTATTAGTGATCGTTGAACCAGCTGTGCCTGTATCCACAGTGGCGGTAATGGCAAGCGAAGTGCTACTGCCGCTAGCAAGGCTAGCCACGCTCCACACACCTGTACCAGCGTCATACGCTCCGCCACCGTTATCGGACACATAACTCAGACCCGCAGGCAACGCGTCCGTAATCTGAACGCCCGTCGCCACGCTCGGGCCATCATTGGCGAGCGTAATCGTGTAGACAATCGTGTCGCCTTCCTGCGGTTCCGCATTGTCTACGGATTTCACGAGAGACAGGTCGGCGCCGGCACCGAAGTAGTGTGAGTCGTCGCTGTCAGTGTAGGTTGTACCGCCAAAGGTGACACTAGCTGTTCCGGTATTCTCGTATTGCCCAGCAACGGCGGTTCCGCTCATCGTTAGTGTCTGTGCCGCTCCTGGTGCCAGCGACGCGATCGTC
>JAYEFP010000265.1:0-15470 GCA_034715975.1 Candidatus Bipolaricaulota bacterium
GCAAGGACCGGCTCGTAGATCTGCGGCATTACCGGTACCTGAACGCCAGTAAGGTTGATCTTCCCTTCCAGGATGAGGCGCGTGGCGATCGCTGCGGGGAGACCGACCGTGCGCGACATCGAGCTGTCTCCGTGTGGAATGCCGTAGTCGATCATTGTCGATGTGGTCTTCTCCGTGCGATCTGGGTACTTGGCGATGAACTCGTGCTGCATAATGAGCATGTCGCGCTCTCCAGGGGCGTACTTCATCTTTTCGAGCATCCGGCCGGCAAGTACATCGAGCGGCGACTTTGCTCCGGTAGGAATGGGATCATCGCTGAACAGACCAAGCCACTCCAGGTTGGAGATGACGGGTGAATTCTTGTCAATGTTGAGAAACGCAGCCACGTCGGCCTTCAGATTACCGCTTGAGCCGATCATCTTGGCTGTGAATTCGCCTAGGGTGAGACCGGGGATGTCATCTCGCTCCGTCTCATCGAGCAGGCCAAGCTCGGCAATCTTCTTCAGTGTTTCACACCATCCGGGGTAGCGTAGCGTTCCACGGAACATATTCTTCACGCCGTGAATGTTGTAGGTGTCGATGTACGGAAGACTGTCGCGGTTCGGGTAGCCTTCGAATGTACCGAACCCCTCGATCTCCACCGGCCAGTGGTTGGCGAACAGCTCTTCGCCCGGGATATCGACCACCACGCCGTTCTTCATGTAAGAGGCCGGGTTTTTCCCGGCGAGGACTACGCCTCGTGGGCTCCAGGAGAACTTGTAGCCAAACGGGTTGTCGTTAGCGTCCGGCGCGGGCAGCCCACCGCAGTAGGAAGAGAAGCTCACGAGTTCGCCGCCGTTGTTGCGGATGTGGTCGATGATCTTCATTGCGGACATGTGATCGATCCCGGGGTCGACGCCGATCTCGTTCAGCAGAATCACGCCCGCCTTCTTCGCCTCTTCATCGAGGGCGCGCATTCCGTCCTTAACATACGATGCAGTGACCATCTGCTTCTTGTGCTTGATACACAGTTTGGCAACCAGTGGATGGTAAATGTAGGGAAGGAGGCTGATCGAGAGGTCCGCTTTGCTGATTAATTGCTCTAAAGCTTCCTTATCACTCACATCCAGCCGCTCGGCAATACCGTTTTTCGCTGTTCCAACAAGCTTTTGCGCCTTCTCCACCGTGCGGCTAGCAACCTTCACCTGAAAATCCTCTTGATCGAGGAGGTAGTGAACCAACGGCCCGGTGACAAGACCAGCGCCAAGAACCAATACTTTTTTCATCTTGCGCTCCTTTCGGGCGATGTGCCCATACTCGTTTTACAGGTACTGCTCTATGTAGCGATAATCGGGCGTCAACTTGCCCCGGTGAACGATCACCGCCCGCTTGATCTCGGGAGGAAGGTCGAGATCGGTAAAGCTACTGTCGTAGTTGGCCGAGGCGATCGCCGGCACGTACTTCTTCAACACACTGCTGAAGTAGGTGGACGACTCGCGCGGAAGCTCGGTCGGGAGGATCTCGACGGACATTATCACCGGTCCTTTTCCCTCTACCCCATCGATCGCGCGATCAGTCGCCGGATCGTAGACAAAGACAGGATTATCCGGCTCGGTTGCCTTCACCGTGCACTCGATCGCTCCCTCGATGTCGCAGGTGATATCCCCGATTACTCTTAAGCGCGGCTGAGCACCTACATACATCTCTCTTGCCTGTTCCTTAGAGAGGAGGCGTGGATATCTAGGCTCCCAGTAGATGCAGTTCATCAGCACATCGATGTAGGGTAGGTGGCGGTCGAAGATACCCCGGAATTTCTCTGGGTGGGCGTAGTACTCTTGCAGGTTAAATGGGTGTGCGCTGTCGAGCGGCTCTGCCATGTCTTGTTCCTTGAACACGACCTTGAAGATCGCCTTGTTCGCTTTGGGATGCGATTCTCGAAGCGTCGGCAGATCGCTCGGTGAAATCTCCTTTACCGGGAGGAGACTCAGGATCTCCTGCGCGCCGCGGGAGACGTTCCCGTAGCCAGCGAAGCCGACGACGAGAGGCGTGATCTGCTCAGGGAGGCCATCTGTGGCGATCCTCTCTCCGATCTTCTTGAGTTCATCCTTTGCTGTCTCTAGGTCGGGATAGTCGAAGGCTCGCTTCACCTGTGCAAATGGGTTATCGATCCCCTCGGATGCCAACCGACGACCGAAAGTCCACAGCGCGTCGATCATTCCCGCTAGGCCAGCGAAGTTTCCGAAGAAGATCAGCCGCCGTCCCTTCTCATCGGTGATCTTTTCGTAGTCGATCAGGGTACACTTGAGGTCGAGAATCTTCTGCAGCATCGGCATGTTGTATGGTTGGCCCTTGATTGTGTGCGAGAAGAAGATATACGTCTTTTCCGGTTCGAGAACCGGCATGGGGACCTCTTTGATCCCAAACATGACAGAGCAGGAAGAGAGATCTTCCACCACCTCGATCCCCGCGCGTTCGTAGTCCGAAGCGGTGAACACCCTCTTGTCTGAGGACTGCACGACTATCTCAAGGCCGTGTTGCTTAACCACATCCTGCACATCCTGCGGGACTAACGGAACGCGTCGCTCCCACGCATACATGTCCTCACGCCGGATTCCAACTTTCTTGTTCATGTTCGTCACCAACCCCTTGGTGCCCTGGCGGTATAATAAACGTTGGCGCTCAAAGAGCAAGCTGTAAAACCCTATGCCCAGGAGTTTTCATACACGACCTTACCGTCGAGGATCGTCAGTTGCACTGACATGTCCTTTATAATTGTAGGCTCGTTGAACGGGTTTCCATCGAGTATGATCATATCGGCCAGCTTGCCAACTTCAAGTGTTCCCTTCTTGTGTTCTTCGAATGCGGCGTACGCACCGCCTATGGTGTAGGCCTTGAATGCTTGTTCGAGCGATATCCGTTGTAGTCGGTAAGGAGCATTCACCGCCCAGTGAAATCCCGTACAACGGGTTAAACGGCATGCAATCTGAGCCGAAGACCAGCGTGACGCCTTCCTTCGTAATCATTGATAACGGGTTCATCAGTGTTGTGCTCTCGCGTCCCAACCGGTGGTTGTACATCCCGCCAGTGAGGCCCCACTACCCGATGAAGTTTGGCTGCATCGAGGCGATGATCTTCATCTTCTTCATCCTGATGATCTGCTTAGGAGTGATCATCTCAGCGTGCTCGATGCGGTGGCGAAGGTCCTTCTCCTGCTGTGAATTAGCCTTTTCAAGGCAATCTAGTACGAGAGTAATCGCCCGATCGCCGATAGCGTGTATCGCAAACTGAATGTTGTTCTTGTGAGCCTTCAGCACGATCTCTTCCAGCTTCTCCTTATCCCATATCAAGAGGCCGGATCTTTCGGGATTGTCTATGTATGGTCTACTCATGGCGACCGTGCCAGCACCGATCGAGCCATCGGAGAAGGCCTTGAGCATCCTTCCATCGACCTGCGCGTCCTGAATCGAGGTTACTCCGAGCCGGTGTGCTATCCGTGTTGCTTCGTGATCCCAGAGGCGAACTCATCGATGCTTGGCGGCTAGCCCGACGGCATCCTCTTTGATTACACCCGTTGCTACGCCGCCCACTGTTTCATATCCGGTGGTTCCCGAAGGGAGGTTGAGGATCTTGAGCGCTCTCGTATTGACGCAATCAAGATGCCAGTCCACCCTGTGCAAGAGGACGGGATTTTTCGGTGCGATAACGTCTAGTTCTTCTCTGTTGAAGTAATCGTTGCTGTCGCTCCAATGGCTCTCGTCCCAGCCTGAGCCGATCACCCACTCGCTCGCGTCCCTGGTGAGGGTGAAATCCCTGATCTTCGCTAGAGCCTCGTGTTTTGAGGTCGTAGTGGATGGGTCCAGATACCCTTCTCTGACTCCCATATGGGCAAAGTGCGTATGCGCATCGACAAACCCGGGCAGAACCACGCGCTCCTCCCCGTCTATCACGCGAGTCTTTCCATCCGTAAACGCTTCAATCTCGCGATTCGAGCCCAAGAGCGTTATCTTGTTTGCCTTAACCCCCAGTGCTTCAACGATGGAGTTCCGTCGGTTGAGCGTATGGACCTGCGCGTTCACGATGGCGATATCGAGAGCGGCCATCCTCAGTTCCTCCGTTGGCATATTCACTGTCCTATTTGCGAACTCACCCCGCGTGATTGTATGGAACTTTGATGAGTGCGTAATCCCACCGTTCGCCGGAAACTTGGGCAACAGGCTCATAAGCGCTAACATTCGCTGTGCGATGCAGACGTAGCAAGTCGCGCAAATCAAGGAGAGTGAGAATTATGGGTAGCGATCCTTCCACGTACATCACAATAGAACAGTTGGATGCCTTTGCTGAGGCGTTCAACAGCAGTCCCAAGAACCGCCTTTCGTTAAACGCGGTTACCAAGAATCCGGTGCACTCCGTTGCTCTGAACCACACGGTTATGACTGAGACCGATCACACCTTTTCTCATAAGCTCCCGAGCAACAAGGCAACGGCACAAGAGAAGAGCGGCCGTTGTTGGCTCTTCTCCGGGCTGAATGTGCTTCGCGCTAAGGCGGTGAAAAACCTGAATATGAAGGAATTTGAGCTGTCGCAGAGCTACCTCATGTTCTGGGATAAGTTAGAGAAGTCGAACTACTTTCTGGAGAGCGTCATTGCCACCCTTGACCAACCGATCGACGGACGCTTGTTCATGTTCCTACTCAAGGATCCCCTTCAGGACGGCGGGCAGTGGGACATGTTTATCAACCTGGTCAAGAAGTACGGCGTCGTGCCCAAGCAGGTGATGCCCGAGACGGAGAGCAGCAGCAATTCGCGTGTGATGAACTTTATCCTCACCACAAAATTGCGTGAGTACGCGGCGCAGCTGCGCCGGCTACATGCACAGAGCAAGGGTATCGATGCGCTACGAGCGCGGAAAGAGGAGATGCTTGCCGTTATCTATCGCATGCTGTCTATCCATCTCGGGCAGCCACCGCGGCGATTCTTCTGGCAATGGCACGACAAGGACGAGGAATTTCATCGTGTGGGTGATATCACGCCACGGGAGTTTTTCGACCGTTACGTGAACTACGATCTTGATTCCGTGGCTTGCCTGATCAACTGTCCTACCACGGACAAGCCGTTCAACAAACTGTACACGGTCGAGTACCTGGGAAACGTTGTCGATGGGCAGATCGTTCGTTACTTGAACGTGGAGATGCCTGTGTTCAAGCAGGCGGTGGTGGAGATGATCAAAGCCAAGCGTCCCGTCTGGTTCGGGTGCGATGTTGGCAAGATGATGGAGCGTGACCTTGGGATACTCGACATGGATGTGTACGACTACGGGCTGGTCTACGACTCCGAATTCAAATCGGACAAGGCGGAACGCGTGGATTATGGACAGAGCGTGATGACACACGCGATGGTCCTCACCGGCGTCGATCTCGATGAATCTGGAGCTCCGCGTAAGTGGCGAGTGGAGAACAGCTGGGGCGACAAACTGGGAGACAAGGGATTCTTCGTCATGAGCGATCGTTGGTTCGACGAGTTCATGTACGAGGTGGCAATAGAGAAGCGCTTCCTCTCCCCGGAGCTGCTAGATGTTCTGGATACGGAGCCGATAAAGCTCCACCCGTGGGACCCGATGGGGTCACTGGCGATTGCTGCATAGTCTGTTCTTTTGTATCGAGAATCCCGATAGAGAACGCTTAGCACCGAGAGGATGCGACAGCGTTACCTTCGATGCTGAGCGCTCACTCATTTGTTATCGTCTCTCTCGTGCCGATTTGCGATTGTAGTGGATTCATCTCGATATTTATGGAGAAGAGCGTACAGTTGGATTAAGTGGCTCTTCATCTTCTTGGTGGGATGGCAGGATAATGCTGCAGTAGCGTGTGGCGAAACCGGGATTTGAATATGAAAAAGAGTGAGACAGCCAGATGCGAACGTGTCTCGCATGCTCGATAGGTGGTTACTCAGGTGAAAACACGGATTGTCCACGTTGCGCGTGTCTCTTCCACGCAGGATGTTGCGCGTGAGATGACACCGCAAGAGCTGGGAACGGTGATTGTCGCAGATGCCCAGGAGAAGGGTCGCGGGCGGCGCAGACACGTATGGCTCTCGCCTCGCGGTGGGTTGTACACGTCCATTTCGCTTAAGAGCGATCGTCTTCTCTCGTTGCGTGTGGGCGTAGCCGTCGCGCGCGCATTGCGGCAACTGGGAATCGTTGCGCGCCTGAAGTGGCCAAACGACGTTTTGGTGGCTGGCAAGAAGATCGCCGGAATCCTCATCGAAGCATCAGGTGGAACAGCGATCGTTGGCATTGGAGTGAACATAGATAACGCTCCCCTTCCGGATGCGACGTGTGTTGCATCTCAAATGGAAAGGTCGATCACGCGCGATGAGCTGTTGCACTTGATTCTACGAGAAATCAACACAACCTACAGAGATGATGTCATCGAAGTGTATCGCTCGCTTTGTGTGACGCTCGGACATAAGGTGCAAGTCAGCATCGCGGCGGGAAAGCAAGTTACAGGTATCGCTCTGGGGATCGATCGAGACGGACATCTCCTTGTCGATGATGGCAGGGCTACGCGCACAATTGCTGGCGGGGATTGTGTGCATCTGGACGCAGGGATTTGATGTTGCGCGCGCAAACGGCTAATCTCGTGGCGACACGAAGAAAGGAGAGTCGAGATGATGTTATGGGGAAAGCAGAAGAAGATTGAAGCCTTGGTAATCAAGCATCTGGACAAGGTAGTAGAGACGTTAGATTTCTTTCAGGATTCCCTCTTTAACTACCTTAGCGGCAATATTGACCAGGCCGACAGGCTGGCGCTTGCCACCCATAAGGCGGAGAGCTCTGCCGATGACATTCGCCGCCAGGTGGAAGCACAGTTGCTAGGTGGCGCGCTTCTGGCTCCATCGCGACGGGATATCTTGGAGATCATCGAACGTGCGGACGGTCTAGCCAACGCCGGCGAAGCAGCGCTCGACTATATCATGCTGCAGCATGTGAACATCCCGGACGGCATAAAAGGACAACTGAGAGGGATCGGGGAGAAAACAGGAGAGATCTCTCGTGAGGTTAGGCAAGCGATGCAGTCGATGTTCGATAACATCAGACACGTAACGGAGCACACCAAGGCAATCGAGATAAAGGAAGGAGAGATCGATCGTCTGGAACGAGACGCGACCAAGCTTGTCTTTGGGATGGATATCAGCCTGGCAGAGAAGCTACAGTTGAGGGGGATGATCGAAGAACTGGTCGAGATCTCCGATCGAGCAGAGGATCTTTCTGACCGTATTGACATTATGGTTGCCGAGAGGAAGCTGTAACAGGCTTTCGGCGAGGGTCAGTAATTCGTTTCACGCCCGAGGAGCATCAATGCCAACGCCAATACACGTCCGGCCTTCTCGATCTTCGTTTGCGAAATAGTGCTTGATGTATTCCCCCATTTCTGCTTTGGACACGATGCTCGACGAGGGCATAGCTGGGATTGAGGGATACGGCACGTTGCCATGCATCCTGCGCAACCTGTGCATCCAGCGCGATGCGAGCGCGCATGGCCCAAGCATCAGCACGCGTGGCATCCAAATAGATGGCGTTCAACACAAGCCTGTTTGCTTGGTCTAGTCTGCCACTTGCAAACTCTTCCTCTGCCTTTGCGAGGATGTTAGCAATTCGGTCTATGGCTCCTCCTCAAGGAACTTGCTCAAGGCCTATGTTAGCGGCGTGGTTCCGCTGGCTCCACCCGGATGGGAATGGCAGCAGAAGACACGTGTCTCCATAAGTACGCAGGTTGTGTTACGGTCCATAAGGCAGGACAATCGGATTCTGCACAAAAGAAGTGTCATGCGGGAACAAGGAGGGCCGGTGACTAATTCTAAGAGATCTGTCTTTGTCTATCTCGCTCTTGGCTTTGCGATGCTCGTGTGGGGCCTGTCTTTCTTGGTAACTAAGGATGTTGTGTCGCATGTACCATTATTTACTCTTCTCTTTCTTAGATTCAGCATAGCTGCGATCCTTCTTGGCGCGATTGGAGGAGTGAAGCGGACACTGGCTGTTCCCTGGCGTGATCTTGCACTCCTTGCTAGCCTGGCTCTTCTGAGTCCAATCGGTTACTTCATCTTTGAAACCTTTGGCGTTGCGAACACGCAGCCAAGCCACGTTTCGGTGATTATCGCCGCTATTCCTACGGTTGTATTCCTTATCACTCTCGCGAAGCGTCAGGAACGTGCAACATGGCGAAAAGGGATCGGGCTCGTCGTTACCTATATTGGGATAGTTCTCCTTGTCGCCTCCGGGCTGCATGAGGCGGGGGCACGTGTGCTTGGGGACATTCTCGTGTTTGGAGCGGTGATGTGTGCTGCAGCACGCACTGTACTGATCAAGGATGTTCTGCGGCGGATCACTCCGTTGCAGCTGACGTTCTATCAATTCCTGTTCTCGCTTGTGATCTTCGGTCCACTAGCGGCGACAGATAGTTGGAGCTGGGTGGCGACGATCACTGCGGTGCAGGCATCGGAGATCCTCTTTCTTGGCGTCCTCTGTTCCGCGGGCGCCTTTGTCGCTCTGCACTATGCGCTCACTCACCTATCGGCAACCCAGGTAGCGGCCACAGTAAGCTTCATCCCAGTGATAACCCTGCTGGCGGAGGTCCTGATTATGGGAGCCAGGCTTAGTCCTCTGAAGGGGCTGGGGGTAGTAACAGCTGTTGCTGGAGTTCTGTTGGTTCAGATAAACAGGAAGAAACATCAAGAGACCATGCTGGCGGAGGGTTAACATGAGTCGCCTTTCACATTTATGGCAGAGAATGCAACTTCATCCGGTGCGAGTCCGGAGAGTGATTCGCTTGGCGTACCCCGTATCGTTGGGGATGATCTCCATCACTCTGCTCAACGTTGTCGATACGGCGATGCTCGGGCGCTTGGGATCGCTTTCCCTTGCTGCGGCAGGGATTAGCGGCGTTGCCTACTTTGCGATAATCTTCTCTCTTGCCGGGATCGGTGTGGGTGTGCAGACGCTCGCCGCGCGTCGTTACGGTGAGAAAGAGTCATTACAGTGTGGACAGGTGCTTAACGCAGGTCTCATCCTCGGTCTCATCGCGGGGATACCGCTTGTTCTTGCCAGCGGAGCGATTGCCAAGCTTATCTCGCCGTTCCTGTCGCAGCAGAGCGAGGTTGCTTCCCTCGGGGCCATTTACCTTCACTATCGCTTCCTCGGAGCCGCCTTTCTGTTGCTGAATATGGTCTACCGCGGTTTCTACAACGGCGTAGGTGACACAAGGCAGCAATTGCTGTCCGCAATTGTCGTTACAGTCTCCAATATCCTCCTCGACTACGGTCTCATCTTCGGTCATCTGGGGCTGCCAAAGATGGGGATCGCCGGGGCGGCGATCGCATCGTCAATCGCTACCGGCCTTGGATTGGTCTACTTCGTCGTTGTAAGCCTGATGCAAGGATATCGGGTCACCTATCATCCGTATCAGCACTTCTTGCACGCGGTGTCGCGTATCGGCCCGATTATTCGTCTGTCCGTACCTGTTATGGGCCAGCGCCTGATGGCAAACGGGACTTTCTTCGTCTTCTTCTCCATTGTCGCGCGCATCGGCACGCTGGAACTTGCGGCAAGTAACATCATCCGTTCGGTTATCGGCCTGTCGATCATGCCCGCGATCGGGATCGGTGTGGCAGCAATGACACTGGTGGGCCAGAACCTGGGGGCAAGAAAGCCGGATGAAGCGGAGGTGTTCGCCTGGGATGCGGCGAAGCTCGCTGCCTACTTGATGGCCGGGATTGGTTTGACATTTGTTGCCTTCCCGCGGCTCATCTTCATGATCTACACGTCAGATCCTGCTGTAATCGCCCTTGGAAGAATTCCCCTTATCTTCCTTGGACTGACGCAGGCATTCGGTGGGATATCGCTGGTCCTCGAACAGTCGTTGCAGGGGGCAGGGAACACACGGTATGTAATGCTTGCTGAGGGCATCGTGTGCCTGCTCTTCTACCTTCCGATTGCCTACTTGCTGGGGATTCATTTGCATCTGGGAATCACTGGCGCGTGGCTAGGCGAGATTGTGTACTGGTCAAGCCTGTCTCTACTGATGGCTGGGAAGTTTCGCACGGGAACGTGGAAAACGATCCGGGTATAGTCTGTGGATGAGTCAGAACAAGTGGCTTCTCGGCATTGCCTGTGCTGTTCCTGGCGATGGGAAGAAAAGACACGGCACACCATACAGGCATGCCGTGTCATGTTAAATGAATTTATTAGCTACTACTAAATGGCCACAACGTCTTGCGCCTGTGGACCCTTATCGCTGCTAGCAACAGTAAACTCTACTTTCTGTCCTTCCTTCAGCGAGCGGTAACCCTCACCGCGAATCGCTCCAAAATGAACAAAAATGTCTTCACCCTGCTCGCGCTCGATGAAGCCATAACCCTTACTGTCATTAAACCACTTGACGGTACCTGTTTCTCGATCTGCCATCTCCATCACCTCCGTACTGCTAGTTAATCAAGGCAAAACGTTTGTACAAACCAGACGGTTGCCATCGTCGATGCAAGGATACTACGGCGATGGGTTGTTATCAAGAGCAAGAGTTATCTCATACAAGATGAGCACAGAGAGTCATGCCTGTCGTGCAGGATTTCCACTGTAGGTCTTCCTGATGATGATAGACTTGTGTGATGAATGTCAATGAACGGGAACGTGGGCCCGTTGCTCTCTCAGGAAGCTACGGAACAAGGAAGGACTTAACTTCTCTGAAGATGGGTTTTATATTAGGGTACATTATATACACAGAAATGTTGGTAATAAGTAGTAAATAACGAGAGGCCAACAAGATCATCAGTATCCGAGGAAAACTGATGTGTTTAGTAATCCAGAATCTGAGATAGGAAGAGCTTCGTACGCTCATGTTGCGGGTTATGGAAGAACTCCTCGGGAGTGTTTTCTTCCACTAGCTGTCCATAGTCGAAGAAGATGATCCGGTCTGCCACTTCCCGTGCAAAGCCCATCTCATGAGTGACAACAATCATCGTCATGCCGCTTCGAGCCAATTCCTTCATTACGTCGAGCACCTCTTTGATCATCTCTGGGTCCAGTGCTGAAGTAGGTTCATCAAAGAGCATGATCTTGGGGGACATGGCCAGTGCCCGTGCAATAGCCACACGTTGCTTCTGACCGCCTGAAAGCTGTCCTGGGTGTTTTTGTGCTTGCTCAGGGATGCCGACACGGTCTAAGAGCTGTAACGCAACCTCTTCTGCCTTGCTCTTCTTCATCTTCAGTACCCAGAACGGCGCGAGCGAGATATTCTGCAACACAGTGAGATGTGGAAAGAGGTTGAAGTCTTGGAAGACCATTCCAACTTCACGTCGGACAGCCTCGATGTTACGGAGATCGTTTGTCAGTTCTATGCCATCAACGATGATCTGTCCCTTCTGATGCTCCTCCAGGCGGTTGATCGTGCGGATGCAAGTGGATTTCCCGGAGCCAGATGGTCCACAAATCACGACCACCTCACCTTTCTGCATGGAGAAGGAGATCCCTCTGAGCACATGAAAATCCCCGTACCATTTTTGCACATTGCGGTAGATGATGATCTCTTCGCTGTTTGTCGCAAGCAAGTTCCCTCCCTTCCTAACGTTCTCCTACACCCAGTGTCTTCTCGATACTGCGGCTAACATAGGACATTGAGTAACACAAGATCCAGAATACAACTCCGATAAAGACATACAGCTCGAATATCGTTCCCCGCCATTCGATGTTTCCCATTACGCTCCGCGAGATATGCAGCAGTTCAAGGATCGCTATGAATCCGAACAGTGTTGTGTCCATGAACAGGGAGATGAATTGACCGACAATCGCGGGGATAACCAGGCGCAATGCTTGTGGCATGATAATTAGTGTGGTTGTTAGGAACTTATTCAGTCCCACAGCGCTGGCAGCCTCATATTGCCCCTTTGCGATAGCCTGTAACCCACCACGAACATTCTCTGCCATGTATGCTGCCTCAAAGGCAGTGATGGTTATCATTGCGCGTATCAACAAATCAGGGCGCACGTTGGCCGGTAGCAGCAACTGCAACATGATACTGGCCATGAAAAGCAGCGTAATCAACGGAACGCCACGAATGACTTCGATATACGCGGTACAGACAAGCCGAATAGCCGGCAGCTTGCTCCGTCGGCCAAGCGCGAGCAGTATACCAATGGGAAATGACAGTGCGATCCCCACCAACGCACTAATGACGTTGAGCATAAGCCCCCAACTGTTTCTTCCCTCAACGACCGGGAGGATGCCCGGTATGCCATTGACCAGCAAGAGGGTGACGGGAAGTGATAAGATCCATAGCCCGATCTCGATGTGCTTGTATCTGCGAAAGCCCTTTGCAAAGTGACCCAAGAGGAACCCGAAGCCGACAGATCCCGCTATACCGATGATCCATCCGCGCGTTGCCCACTCAAAGGGAATAATCGCTAACACGACAGATGTCAAGGCAATCGTCATTGAAATATGACGCATTAAACCACCGCGAGATCCGCCAGCAGACCCTAGCAGGAAAGATATCAAATAGATCGTTGTCCAGATGCGCCACAGGGACTCCACCGGATAAGTGCCGACCAGCAGAAGCTTCAGATTGGCGGGGATAACTTCCCATCGCGCACCCAAGGCCCATTTGCCAAAGCCGAATACGCCCACCACAACCAGTGCCGTGAAGAGCACGGTTAGTATCGCATTGAACCAACTGCTGAAGAGATTCTCCTTTAGCCACCGGAGAAAGGGAATCCTCTCGATCGGAGGTGGAAGCTCATTCCCGTACGGATGACCGCTATGCTCCTTTTCTCCCATCATTAACGCTCCACTAGTTTCATACGCCGATTGTAGTAGTTCATTGCCAGCGAAGTGAGCAGGCTCATTACCAGATAGCTGGCCATAATCAACAGTATCATCTCAACGGCTCTCCCTGTCTGATTGAAAATAGTTGTTCCTACGTTCATCAGATCATAGTATCCAATGAGGATTGCCAGACTAGAGTTCTTAGTTAGATTGAGGTATTGGCTAGCTAGCGGTGGAATGATGACTCGCAATGCCTGTGGCAGTATCACCAGACGAAGAATCTGTACTTTCCCTAAACCCACTGCACTAGCCGCTTCAGTCTGCCCTTTGCCAATTGCCAGTATTCCCGCCCGCACGATCTCGGCGATGAACGCTGCTGTGTAGACCGATAGGCCGATGAGAAGTGCCGTAAACGATGTCGACAGGGAGAGGCCTCCCTCAAAATTGAACTTTTTCAACACAGGCAATGACAGATTTAATGGATTTCCGGGAGTGATGAACCACCCGGCAACCGAGACCAAAGTGAAAGCCGCTAGTGCCCAGATTATAGGGAAGCCCGGACGTTCCGCACGCTGGAGCTGGATACGTCGGAATAGATAGACGCCAATCGCCAGGATCAATCCTCCGACTATGTACCATACCCAAGCGCCGAACGATTCTGCCAGTGTAACCCAAGGTAGATACACGCCGCGCCTTGTCAAGTAGATCGACCCAGGGAGGCGAATGCTGTTCTTGACCACAGGCAGTGAAGTCAACATCACCGCAAAATACCAGAAGAACAACTGCACAAGCAACGGAATATTGCGCACAACTTCTACGTAGATGCCGGCAAGCTTCTTTACGAGCCAGTTACTCGACAGACGCGAGATACCGATGACGACTCCGATTATCGTCGCAAACACTATGCCGATCACGGAGATCCTGAGAGTGTTGACGATCCCGACCAAGAATGCATATCCATTGACGTCAGTTGGATTGTAGTGCAATCCCTCCGAGATGGGAAAACCGGCTGTATTTGTCAGAAAGCTGAAACCGATTCTCATCCCGAAGGCCTTCAGGTTGCCCTGTAGGTTGCTAAATAACCACCATATGCCGGCAATAATAACGGCAATAAAGAACATTTGGGCTATTACGCGCAGAACTCGAATATCACGCCAAAAGGGTATCGAATGGGAGGAAGCAACATTATTACTCAACACTTACTCCTTCCACGGACTAAGAGGAGAGTACAGCCTGCTTTGCAACAGGCTGTACTCATCAGTTGAAAATCCTAGCGCCATGCTGGGCAATAGATCAGCCCACCGTTTGTCCATAGATCGTTGAGCGATCCGGCCCGCGGTATATCAAGCCCATTCGGGCCCAAGCTACGATTATAGATCTCGCCGTAATTTCCTACGGCTGTGATAACGTTGACGGCCCAGTCTTCGGAGAGGCCGAGCTTCGCACCCATTCCGCCTTCTACCCCGAGGAACCGGAGAACTGAAGGGTTGTCGCTCTCAAAGGTAGCTACATTAGCCTGAGTAATGCCGTGCTCTTCGGCAAAGAACGTGGCGAAGACAGTCCACTTGACGATGTCGTACCATTCGCTGTCGCCGTGGCGGACCACTGGGCCCAGCGGTTCCTTCGAGATCGTGTCTGGAAGGATGATATTATCGCTTGGGACTTTGGCAGTTGTTCGCAGCGACGCAAGCTGTGACTTATCGCTAGTGTATGCGTCGCAGCCGCTAGCATCATATGCACCAAAAGATGCTTCCGTATCAGCAAACACCTGCGTTTTTAATGAAAGTCCATGCGTCCGAAATGCATCGGCTAGGTTCCCTTCAGTCGTCGTGCCGGAGGTCACACAAACCGTGGCGCCATCTAAGTCCTCAATTGAGTTGATACCTTCAGCTTTGCGCACGATGAATCCCTGTCCATCGTAGAATGTGGTCGGGCAGAAGTTCAGCCCCAAGTCTTTAGAGTCACGGGTGAGGGTCCACGTGGTATTCCGGAGCAATACATCGATCTGACCAGTCTGCAGAGCAGTGAGGCGTTCCCCCGCAGTCAAGGGAATGAACTCAACATCCACACCGATTGCCGCGGCAATGGCCCGGCCATAGTCGACATCAAATCCATTGTATTTACCGGTGGCTGTATCCAGATAGCCAAAACCCGGCAGGACGGCGTTGACACCAACTATCAACTTGCCGCGATTCAGTACAGTTTCCAAGGTTTGCTGCCCCATCGTGCAGATGGACATAACTAACATCAATAAGACACCAACAACAAAAATTCTCTTCAAGACTACCTCCTTACACATTTTGACCGAGTTTTCCACACAACCCACAGTGATAAACTACTACTATCACCTCCCTTCCATTCTAGAAATGATGCAACACTCCCTTTAGGGGAACATCTAGCTCTGCTACACTTCTGTTCCATACCGCCAAACAACAACGCATGCTACATAATTCCACTATGCAGGGATGCGCAACTGCACTGCCAAGGAGTCTTCGCAAAAAACCAACTTTATACCATAGCGAAAACGGATAGGAAAGTCAATATGTAGAGTTGTCTCATACAAGATGAGCCTGAAGCGAGGTGGTGTTTCTCGTGCAAGGTGAGTATGAGATGACACTGGCATCGCGAGCGCGTGGGTCACATCATAGGAGGCATGATTCTAATGATGACAGACAGACGC
>JAYEFP010000266.1:0-15459 GCA_034715975.1 Candidatus Bipolaricaulota bacterium
TGGACATTCCCGGACTGAAGGAGGGATCCACCGCTGGCGACGGCCGCGGGAATAAACTCCTCGCTCACATAAAGGACGTCGATGCGGTTGTGCACGTGGTGCGCTGCTTCGAGGATCCGAGCGTACCATTCGAGTACGAGACGATTGACCCAACGCGCGATGTGGAGACGATTGACCTCGAGCTAATGGTCGCTGACAGCCAGACGCTGCAGAACAAGATCAATCGCCTCACGAAGATCGCCCGCGCGGGGGATAAGGAGGCAGCGCGTGAGATCGTCGACTGCCAAAAGGTCCTCTCTGCGTTGAACGAGGGCGTACCTGCGCGCAAGCAGGGCTTGAACGAACACGAGCTTGCAAGCGTGTACGATTGCAACCTCGTCTCCCTGAAACCCGTGTTGTATGTGGCCAATATCAAGACGGTCTCCGATGAGGAGAACGAACATGTGAGAACACTGACTCAGATTGCCGCTTCGGAGAACGCTGGGGTGATCAGCGTCTGCGGTCAGGACGAGGCGGAGATCAGTCAGCTCGATCCGGAGGACCAGCAGGAGTTTCTCAGTGAGTTGGGATTGGAGGAGTCGTCGATGCAGCGGTTGATCCGCGCTGCCTATCGTATACTCGGCCTGGTCAATTTCTTCACCGCTGGCGAGAAAGAGGTGCATGTGTGGACCTGCCGCAGAGGGGATAAGGCCCCTGTCGCCGCGGGGAAGATCCACTCCGACATGGAACACGGCTTCATCCGCATGGAAGTGATCCGCTACGAGGACTTGATCGAGCTTGGAAGCGAAGCGGCAGTGGCAAAGGCCGGTAAGCAACGGATCGAAGGGAAGGACTACGAGGTACAAGACGGTGACATCGTAGTAATTCGCTTTAGCCCGCCGAAGAAGTAGTGTGAGGCAAGGCTTGTTACCGTTGCTGATTGCCTCCAGTCTGCACAGATCCGTCAAAGCATTGACGTTAGTTGTTGCCTAACGATGCTCGGATTGCTAGCTAGTTGGCGTATAATCGCGGCATTAATTTATGAAGGGAGGTTGACATGGGCGAGGCTGAGCGCGTGCTCGAAGAGATAAAGAAACGAGGGATCCGATTCGTCCAGCTCTGGTTCACTGACCTACTGGGAAACCTGAAGAGCATCGAGATACCGACGAGCGAGCTTCCGGGAGCGCTCCAGGAAGGGCTCGGCTTCGATGGATCATCGATCCACGGCTTTGCCCGCATAGACGAGAGCGACATGATCATCCAGCCTGATCTGAATACCTTTGCCCTCCTCCCTTGGGATAACGTCGCCCGACTTATCTGCGACGTTATCCAACCTGACGGCAATCCTTACGTAGGTGATCCCCGTTGGGCTCTCAAGCGCGCCCTTGCGCTGGCTAGCAAGAGTGGATTCTCGCTCTTTGTTGGCCCAGAAGTGGAGTATTTCTACTTCCAATCGACATCCGGCACAGAGTCCGTAGATCAGGGAGGATACTTCGATCTTGTCCCGCCGGATGGCGGATCAACAATCAGGCGAGAGACCGTCCTTGCTCTGCAAGAGATAGGGATCAGAATGGAAGCGGCACACCACGAGGTAGCGCACGGTCAACAGGAGATTGACCTGCATTTCGGCGATGCACTGACGATTGCCGACAGCATCATGACCTGTCGTTTTGTCGTCAAGGAGGTTGCGCGAAGGCACGGAATTCACGCTACGTTCATGCCCAAGCCACTCTCCGACCAGAACGGCTCCGGGATGCACCTGCATCAGTCTCTGATAAGAGAGGACGGGAGCAATGCCTTCTTCGACAAAGATGATCCGCTCTTCCTGTCGTCTATTGCCAAGGGCTATATTGCCGGGCTGATGCGCCATGCCAAGGAGGTCACGGGTGTGTGCGCGCAGTGGGTCAACTCCTATAAGCGCCTTGTCCCGGGGTATGAAGCACCGGTGTACATCACGTGGGCACATCGCAATCGGAGCAATATGGTGCGCGTCCCGATGTATAAGCCGGGAAAGGAGATGGCAACGCGCATCGAGTTTCGCGCCCCCGACCCCGCCTGCAACCCATATCTGGCCTTCGCCGTGTTGATCAACGCCGGCCTTTCGGGAATTGACAATAAGTATCCTGTCCCCGACCCGATAGATGCTGATGTCTATTCTATGAGTGCTAAAGAACGCGAGGAACTGGGAATCGAATCTCTCCCCGGGAGCCTTAATGAAGCGATCGAAGTGATGGAATCAAGCGATCTTGTCAGGCAGGCATTGGGCGATCATATCTTCGAGAAATTCATCCAGAACAAGAAAATCGAGTGGGACGCCTACCGCTCTCAGGTTCATCGCTACGAGCTCGATCGCTATCTGCCGGTGCTCTGACATTACGGGGCTCTGAAAGGCATATGCTCCTTGCACGAACCCTCAATGGTCGGCGGCCAGCATGGCGGTAGTTTCGTTGTGTTCTGCCTGTTGACCTATATACTTACCGCTACCACGAAGAAGGTTCTGGGGAGATCAGCAATAGCAGAGAGAACTCGGGTGCTTCAATACGATCTTGGTCCGATAGGAAGTGCAATCGCACGCTGCGTTTCACGGAAACCTAGCCTTCAGTTGGTCGGAAATGTAGACATCGACCCAGTCAAGCGCGCGGGTATACCAAGGAGAGCGAGTTCATGTCCATGACTCATTACAATGCGCGACCTGCCTATTGTGATCAAGTAGTCAAGCATCTGACGAAGCATCCACAGTGTGTGAGTAGCTTCCTGGTATCGGCGGATAACAACATATCTTAAATAAGACGGAGGTAGTGATGCGAGCAACTGCACGGCATATTCTGGTTGATTCGGAGACAGAGTGCGAGGAACTGAAGAGGAGAATCGAGAATGGGGAGGACTTCGCGGCTATTGCTAGTGAGCACTCCAAGTGCCCATCAGGGCAATCGGGTGGAGACCTTGGCGAGTTCTCTCCTGGACAGATGGTCCCGGAGTTTGACTATGTGGTATTCACAGAATCACTGGACGAGGTACACGGGCCCGTTCAGACGCAGTTTGGCTATCACTTGATCGAGATCACAAGCCGGAGCGAGTAGGGATCGTTCAGAACCGTCTTAGCTCGTTGGAAGTCGCGGCAATGAACTACCCCGCTGCAAGCGGACGGTGTATCAAGAGGCTTTACAAGAAGCACGCCCCAAGGGGCGGGGAATGAACCCCTGTAGGGGATTCAATGATCCGCTAACAGGGCATCGGCCACGTTTATCCCCGAGCGCACCGCCCCTTCGATGGTGGCCGGCCAACCGGTTGCTGTGTAATCGCCTGCCAGGAACAGCCCCTTGATCGGCGTAGTGGACGCTGGCCTTAGCGCGTCCGCTCCGGGTGATGGGATGAATGTTGCCTGTCTGCTCTTGATCACGAGTGCATCGACGAGGTTTGCTTCGAGCGCGCGTGGAAGGAGCTTCCTTAAGGCGGAGAGGAACTCATCCACGATTGAGCCGATTGGCATATCGATCCATGGCGTCGCGGCGCTCTGGGAAATGACAATGTGGTGTTTCTCGGTATCTCCATGAGCCGCAGATACATCGAACATCGCCTGCAGCGGGGAGTCGACTCCGATGATGAATCGCTCATCCATGACCGGCCGATCGAACCACAGGTGGATGTTCATGATCGGCGAAAAACTGATCTCGAAAAGAGACTCGAAGAACGGATCTCTCCTCGCATGTGGAAGAAGTTGCAGCAGATCGGGTAACGAGACGGCACTGATCACAGCATCAGCCTCAATGAGTTCCCCCTCCGGCATCTCCACTGCACGAACATGCCCGTCGTCGATAATGATCCTTCGTGCACTTACGCCAAGGAGTACCCTGCCCTGACGTGCTTCGAGGAACGGAATCGCTGACTCAAAGATCTTCGAAAGAGGGCGCGAGAACATGCCGATATCCGCCCCGTGCGGCCGAAAGAACCCTCTCTTAAAGACGACTTGGGCCATGCGTGCGCTTACATCACCCGCGTGTGCATTGAGCGTAGCCATACAGATCGGGTTCCACAACGTCGCGATCGCCGTTTCCCCCTGGCCGTGATCCGCAAGCCACTTCGCAAACGACACGTCCTCTGGATACTGCAGCAGAAGGGACAAGCCAGCCTGCATAGTGCGCATCCGGGTACGAAAAGGGAGGAAGCGATAGCAAAGAAGTGTTGGCAGCAAGTGCAAGATCCCAGGAAGGGCGGACGATGAGATGGCTCCGCTTCGTGTTTCATCGACCATTGGGACACGTAGACGTGGCTGGAACGAGACAGAATCTTCTTGCTTGATTAGCTTTAGCAGGGCAATCGACTCTGTGCAGCAGCGCATCAGGACGTGCTCACCGTAATCAACATCTTCTTGCATCCTGGAATAAAAAAACGAAGCCGCGCGGCCACCGAGGCGTTTGCTGCGCTCAATTACTACGGTCTCTACACCGCTCTTGGCAAGGGTGGAAGCGCTCGCGATCCCGGCCGGACCGCCGCCGATGATGATGACCGGCTTCATCATTCAAACCACGTGCGCAAGATTAGGCCGATCTTCTGGCGCGAAGAGAGGGACAACCTTTCCCGAAAGACATCGTACCCTCGCGCTGCGGCCATCTCCAGAATGCGCGTGTAAATTGTCCCCAGAAGCGCGATGCATCGGCGCGCATTGCGGGGGAGAAACTCTGAGACGCGCTCCCCTTCACTAATGTACTGGCGTGCCCGCTCGCTCTCAAAGGAGAGCAAATTCCGCATCTTGTCGTCCATTCTCCCGACGCGGAGCATCTCCTCGGACACTCCAAAACGCCGCAGGTCCTCCTGTGGGATGTAGACGCGGTCGATCCTGATGTCCTCTGCCACATCACGCACGATGTTTGCTAATTGCATCCCCAGGCCAAGCCTCTCCCCCGTAGCACGAACTTGTGCGGCCAATCTCTCTCCTCCCCCAGCGAGGATGGGGAGAACGGAGAGCCCAACAGCCGAGGCAACGCGGTAGCAGTAGATCTGTAGATCGGGAAACGTCTCGTAACGCGAGATGACAAGATCCATCTCCACACCATCGATTACGTGTGCGAGGTCCTGCGAATCGATGGCAAAACGGGTGATCGCATCGCTTAAGGCGATGTCGGTTCCTCCCTGCGGATCTCCTACACACGCCCCATCCAGCCTGGCGCGAAGCTTGTCTAGCTGTATCCTCTTCTCCTCAATGGAGGAATCGGCATCGGCAATGTCATCGGCCTCACGGCAGAAGGCGTACACGGCGTAGATCGCCCGGCGCTTCTCGCGCGGCAGGGTGATGAACGCGTAGTAGAAGTTCTTTGCCTCGTGGCGAGTTATCTGTTGACAGAGCCGATACGAAAGCTCTAGATCCATTTTCTCCACCTACTGCTGATAAGTGTTGAGAGGAAGAGCCGGATCTTCTCTGGCTTAGCAAGCGTTGGACGCGCCCTTAGCGTGTCGTAGTGAAGCTGCTCAATCTTATCGAGAATCGCCAGACCTCCACGGGAGAAGAGAGCGATATCAACGCGCAGGGAGCCGTGCACACGGTCGATTAACGGGAGCCCATCGCGAAAGTATCGGCGCGCGCGATCGACCTGAAAGCGCATTAGGCTCTTGAACTGATCGTTTGCTCGCGCCGCGGACAGATCAGCCTCGCTCACATCGTACTCCTTCATCTCATCGAGGGGAAGATAGATGCGGCCTCGCTCGTAGTCGCGCTTCACGTCCTGCCAGAAGTTCGTCAATTGCAGAGCAATGCACGTTGAATCCGAGAGGGCGAATAGCTCATCATCATGGTAGCCAAACAGGATGAGAAAGAGCCTTCCTACGGGAGTGGCAGAGTGCTCGCAATAGTGCACTAGCTCAGCGAACGTCTGATAGCGCTTGCTTTCCTGATCGATTCTGTTAGCGGTGATCAGCCGCTGGAAAAGGTCGCGCGGCAGGTCGAAGCGCTCAATTGTCCCTTGAAGAGCGACCAAAACGGGGTGATGTGGTCTCCCCTCATACGCGGCCGAAAGTTCACTCTCGAAACGATCGAGGAGGAGAACGCGGTCGCCTGGTGCCTCGTCTCCAATATCATCGACAGTCCGACAAAATGCGTACAGGTTGTAGAGTGGCTGGCGCATCCGCCCGGGTAACAGACGCGACACAACGGTAAAGTTCTCATAGTGGGATAGGGCCAGTCTCTTGCACAGCGCCTCTGAATCTTCCACAGAAAGGGGAGCCTGCGGCAGGTCGATCAGCGCTGCGATGTGTGGGTCTACCATCCCTGTACTTGTACGAATACCTGGCGCTCGCGCGGCCTGTCGAGTTCGATCAGAAAGATCCGCTGCCATCGTCCGAAAAGAAGCTCACTGTCGACGATAGGGATCGTCTCACTCGTCCCAAGGAGAAGGTGTTGGCAGTGGGCGTGTCCGTTCGGGCACTCGTCCTCGGTCATGTTCGCCGTGCGGATGAAGAAGTCGTTGTGCTTGTAGTTTCCATCTCGCGGGGCAATACGCAGAAGAAACTGCTTGAGGTCCTCCATCAGCAGTGGCTCATCCTCGTTGATCTCAATCGCCGCTGTTGTGTGGCGGGTGAAGACCAACACCGAGCCCTCGCTAATCTCTGAACGAGCGAGGACGTCCTTCACCTCCTGCGTGATGTCGATGAACTCCGGCGCTCCACTCGCTGTATGCTTCAGGATCTCTCGATAGAGCCGCGGAGCGGCCATCTGTTCTGCCTGTACATTAGTCGTGCCTATTACGTCTTGCATTATTCCCCCTTTTCCTCGCTTAGTCTGCATACGACATCTTCGATCACCTCATCGGGAGTCGAGGCCCCCGCGGTCACACCGCACCGGCTGCAGCCGGCAAACCAAGAATCTTCAATCTCATCAGACGACTCAATGTGGTGTGTGGAAACACCCGTCGCATTGCACGTATCCGCTAGTTTTCGTGTATTTGCCGAAGACCTGCTCCCGACGACAAGGATCACGTCAACCTTCTTTGCCAGTTCACTCCCAGCCTGATAGCGTCGCCCCGTCTCCGGACACGTCGTGTTGATGATCCTTATCTCGGATACTCTACTCGCGAATTCTCGCGTGGCTTGCTCAGCAAACTGAGCGAACTGCTGCGGGTTCTTCGTCGTCTGCGCGATGACAGCAATCCCGGTCGTTCCATCAGGAATCTCCACTTCCGGAGTCTGTGTGGCGATTCCCTGCCCTGCCGTCCAGGATAGGATACCCTTTACCTCCGGATGCTCCGCCTCGCCGTATAGGATGACGAAGAAGCCATCCTTCACTAGATTCGCCGCTGTCTGTTGCGCGCGCCTAACGATCGGGCACGTCGTGTCTATCAACTGCAATCCACGCTCGCGAATCTCAGCATACACCTCTTCGCCAGCGCCGTGAGCGGTGATCGCCACCGCCTCGTCAGCGGGGACTTCATCGAAGCTCCGCACCAGTCGTCCTCCCTTCTTTGTCAGGCCCTCCACAACGTGCGTGTTGTGCACGATTGCTCCCAGCGTACACAGGGGGCCGTTCTGCTCCAGTTCCGTCTCAATCATTCTCACCGCTCGGCGCACGCCGAAGCAGAAACCGAGGACATCAGCCTTTATTACCTGCATCAAGACTCCTTCGTGAGGTTCGTAGGGTTCATGGGGTTCATAGGGTTCATCCTGTCCTCGGGGTAAAGGCTTTCGGTAGAGCACGGCGGTACCGTCCGAGAGCCATTACCGGGAAAACGTCCCGATAGAGGTGGTAGTTGATCATGAAATCGACGGGAAACCCCGTCCCTGTAAAGTAGGGTTGATCCCAACCCCCATCCTCCCTCTGAGTTCGGAGAAGATAACTGATTCCCCCTACGGTCGCCGGATGTTCGATCTCTCCAGCGGCGATCAGTCCAAGAAGGGCCCACGCCGTCTGAGATGGGGTGGATGGTCCTCTTCCTCGCCAGTTCTCGTTCTTGTACCCTTCGATCCGTTCTCCCCATCCACCATCCTCATTCTGATGGTCGATCAGCCAGTCGATTGCGCACCGGACATAGGGGGATCTCATGTCCTCACCTACTGCGTCGAGCGCCGGGAGAACGTACCCGATTCCGTATGTCAGGTTGACTCCCCAACGGCCGAACCACGCCCCGTCCGCCTCCTGTTCCCTCTTAAGATAAGCAAGGGCACGATCGAGCGGCCGGAACCCCACCCGATGCCCAAGCTGGCCCAGGAGCTCGACGATGTGCGCCGTCACATCGACCGACGGCGGATCGATCATCTCCCCAAAGTCGGCAAACGGGATCTCTCGCAGTAGGGCCTTGGTGTTGTCCCGATCGAACGCTCCCCAACCACCATTTGTGCTCTGCATGGCCAGGAGCCATTCGAGGCCTCTATCCAAGGCGTGCGATTTTCGCTCTCCATCGAGCTTCGCACGCGCAATGGCCATCATCACCACTGATGCGTCGTCGGTGTCCGGATAGATATCGTTGGCAAACTCGAACGCCCACCCTCCCGGTCGCCCACTGCACTGTACTTGCCAATCACCCCCGGTGAAGATCTGCTTATCGAGCAGCCACTCACCGGCCTTGACCAAGGCGGGATGGTCTTCAGAAATCCCGGCGTCTTCCAGGGCCACAGCAGTCAGAGCCGTGTCCCAGACCGGGGAAAGACACGACTGCAGGCGGAACGTGTTCTCGTCCTCGATAGCGAATCCCTTCTCACCGTAGAACCCGGCGAATCCCTTGCTCAACACCGGGTCGTTCATGTCTCTTCCGAGCGTCCGAAGAGCGATCAGCGAGTAGACCCAAGGCGGCTGAATTCCACCCCACGAGCCGTCCTCTTCCTGTCGCTCGACGATCCAGCGTGTCGCCCTGCGTATCGCGGTCTTACGCAGTGGCTTAATGGGCGAGTGTTCGTACAAACGCAGGACGCGATCGATGGACGAGAAGACCTTCGCCCACGCACTATTCTTCTTGGGAAGACTCAAATCGGCTGATGCCTTCCCGTGCACAAACAGTTCATCGATGTGTGCCCACTGGGGAAGGGGGTAAACCGGACGCAGTGCGCGAATGATCGTCATCGGGATGACAGTCCCTCGCGCCCAGCAAGCAAAGTCGTACACGTTGATCGGGAACCACTTTGGAAGGAGGATCAGCTCCGGGGGCATCATCGGCGTCCCTCGCCAGTCCCACTCCCCGAGCACGGCGAGCCAGATCTTGGTGAAGATGCGCGCTCGCTCCACCCCACCCTGAGAGAGGATGAACGATCGTGCGCGCTCCATCTCCGGCTCGTCGGCAGAGATCCCCGCCATCTTGAGTGCCACGTACGCCTCGATCGTCGTCGACAGGTCGCCGGGACCATCGTACCAGATCGCCCACGTTCCATCGTTGCGTTCCTTGCTGCGCAGGTAGTGGGCCATCTTCTTCCACTCCGCTTCATCGCCAACTCCAAGGATGTGGGTTAAGAAAAGATGCTCAGCGGTGATCGTTACGTTCGATTCCAGCTCTCCCCACCAGTAGCCCTCTTCATGCTGCAGGTTCAAGAGGTGCGAGATTGCGCGATCGAGTACGAGATCGAGACCTTTAGGCGTTCTCGACAAGGTTCGTGTGCTGGAGGTTAGCTTGCTAGTCATCTGAAGCCCTCCGCTCCTTTATGTATTCTCGCACCGTGCGCACGAATTCGTTGACCAATTTCTCTTCGGGAACGGCCCGTTTCACTGGCTCTCCGGCGATGCTGATCGTCCCATTCCCCTCGCCTCCGAACAGGCTGATGTCCGCGTCCTTTGCCTCACCGATCCCATTGACGATACAACCCATCAGCGCAATCACGATTGGGTCTGTCACATCGGAGAGTTTTTCCTGAATCTGGTTTGCTATCGTGTACAGGTCAATGCGCGTGCGTCCGCACGTCGGGCAGACGCGGTAGGATATCCCGCGCTGACGAAGGTCAAGGGCGCCAAGGATCTGGTAGGCAACCCGCACCTCCTCCACCGGATCGCCGGTAAGGGAGACGCGCAACGTATCGCCCAAACCCTCGGCAAGAAGGATTCCGATCCCGACCGCTGACTTGATCGTCCCGCCCCACGGCGTTCCCGCCTCGGTGATCCCGATGTGCAGGGGATAATCCACCTCGCGCACGATCCTGCGGTAGGCGGCGAGCGTCATCATCACGTCGGTCGCCTTGAGCGACACGACAATGTCGGTGAAGTCGAGCCCCTCGAGCAACCGGATCTCCTTAAGCGCGCTATCGACCATCCCATCGGCGGTGGCGTGCCCGTTCGCATCGAGGAATGAAGCGGCAAGCGAGCCAGAGTTTGCTCCCACGCGAATCGGTATCCCCGCCTGTCTTGCCGCGCGCACTACCTTCTCAATCTTCTCTGGATCGGTGATGTTCCCCGGGTTCAATCGTAGCTTGTCCACGCCGGCATCGATCGACGCCAGCGCCAGATGATGATCAAAGTGGATATCGGCAACCAATGGGATGCCAATGCGTCTCTTGATTGCCGAAAGGGCGCGCGCGGCAGAATCATCTGGCACGGCGACGCGCACCATCTCGCATCCCGCCTGTTGCAGCCGCTCGATCTGAGATACCGTTGCATCGACATCGCGGGTGTCGGTGTTCGTCATCGATTGTACAACGACCGGGTTGTCTCCCCCGATTCTGACTCCACCTACATTCACTACGCGACGCATTCTTCTCTCCTTGTGGCAAATTCAGTGACAATCGCCGCAATCGCCCGTCCGATCATTCGTCCGGCGATGATCACTGCGCGCAATAGCTGAAGCGTGCAAATAGGGTGTGCAAGTGCGACTAGCAGGTCCGAGCGATCGGCGTTGAACAATAGTGGCCGATCGCGCGTGTCGAGGACGACCCGCAACGGGAGGAACCCGATCCCCGCGGCAAGCGCGACGCGGCCAAGCGGTCCGCTCTCCATATCGACTGCTATCGCTCCCGTACGCGCAAGGTTTTTCTTCTCCTGCGATGACTTGGCGACACTACGTGTAGTTGCGATCTTCCCCACAAGAAACGGGAGATTCGCTATCGTAAGCGCTCTTCGTGCGCGTTCCACAAGTGCTGCATCGACCGTAATCCGCTCACCCTCATATTCAATCGTGTTCCCGATGACGACCGTCCCCGCAGGCACACTCGTACAGAGCCCGCCGCAGAAGCCAGTACTCACGATTGTGCTTGGCGTATCGAGACCCTGAAGAGATCGGGAGAGCGAATCACCTGCACCAACTCCCATCGGCGTATGTACACAGCACAGGCCAGGAAGCCGCGGTATCCAGATCCGCTCAGCACGGGAAGCCGCGGTGACCATGATCACTTCCTTAGTTCCTCGCGAGCAACGGTGGTTAAATCTAACGGATGCGAAAATGCGTGCAGGATGCTTGCCCCTTCAAACGACGAATGCATCATGCAGTTGGCACAGCGACGATCCTTTCCCGGACCATAGTGCTCCCAAAGCGATGGATCGAACAACTCATTCACGTCGTCTGTGTGCTCGTCAGCGATGGTGTAGCAGGGCTTGCGCCAGCCGCGCACGGTGTATGTTGGCGTCGTCCATGCAGCACAGTCATACTGGCGCTCTCCGCGCAGGAAGTCGAGGTAGAGCGGGTTGTTGTAGAACGGGAATCCTTTAGAGGGATCGAGGATCTGACGGAAGACCTTGATCGACTCCTGTCGCTGCAGGAATAATTCACGATCCGATACATCCTCATACGCATACCCTGGGGAAACCATCAACCCCTCCACGCCCATTCCAGTGAGAATGGAGAAGAGCTTGTGCACGTCCTCCACGTTAGATCCGTGGAACATGGTCGTGTTTGTGTTCACACGGAAGCCTCGCGCGATCGCTTCACGGATGCCCCGCATTCCTTGATCGTATGTACCCGGATGACGCGTCACCATGTCGTGTATTTCCTTTGTCCCATCCATGTGTACGACAAATGACAGATACGGTGATGGCTTGAACAGATCGAGCTTCTCCTCCAGCAACAGCCCGTTCGTGCACAAATAGATGAACCGTTTCTCTTCCAGGATCGCTCGCGTGATTTCGCCGATCTGCTCATGCAGCAGCGGCTCACCACCCGAGATGGAAACAATCGGTGCGCCGGAGGCGTGTACCGCAGCAAGAGACTGTTCTACCGTAAGGCGACGGTTGATGTAGTCCTTGTACTCGATCACTCGACCACATCCTATACAGCGTAGATTGCACGCTTCGAGCGGTTCGAGCATCGTGACAAACGGGAAGAGCTTCCTCCGCTTTGCTTTCTGAGCCACTAGGTACCTGGCTATCTTCATATCAAGCTTGATCGGCCGTCTCATTTTTTCCTCCTCGCCAAGTAGGCAATCAATTCATGCATTATTTCTTCTCCTTTCTTCGACAGGGGCAGGGATTCAAGAGATACCGTCGCTTTCCTAAGGTGTCCCTCAACCGCCGCCTCTCCGCTCTTTCTCACATCGAGACGGGCCATCAACGAGACCACACGTGTCACATCGTTGTCAGTGATCTCATCCTGGGTATAGACGCGCTCCAGGAGGCTCCGCCCTTCCTCATCCGCTCGCTGCATGGCAAGCGCCACGGGGAACGATTTCTTCTTCCGTCTTATGTCTGATCCCCTTGGTTTTCCGGTAACATCGCCGTCGCCCCACACGCCAAGCAGGTCGTCTGTGATCTGAAACGCCCGCCCCAGGTCTCTGCCTAGAGATGTAAGGACATCGAGCACATCCGTTCCTACTCCGGAGATAATGCCCCCGGTATCAAATGCACAGCATATCAGCGCCCCAGTTTTCTTGTCGATCATGCCTATGTAAGACTGCGTATCGACCCAGCGGTCCTCGAAGGCCAGATCGAGCGCTTGACCTTCGATCATCGCAGTTGCTGCATCGATGATCGATCTCAGAGCATCGTGTCCAGAGAGGATCGCGTGTTTGATGGCAAGCGAGTACATCATGTCCCCGGCGTTGATCGCTTGCGCTACCCCGATTAGCTTCCACACAGTGGAGCGTCCGCGCCTGAGCTCGTCATGGTCCTGGATGTCATCGTGAATCAGCGAGAAGTTGTGTACAAGCTCCAATGCGATCGCCGCCGGAAGAGCGCGCTCTACTTCTCCGCCCAGTTCCTGCGCGATGAACAGCAACAGCGACGGTCGCAGCATCTTCCCCAAGGCCTTCTCCGCGTGCCCCTTCTCGTCACACAGTCCCACATGATAGCGAAGCATCGGATAGAGAGGGTCTCCATCGTGCGCTTCATCAGACTGCGAGGTTGGAGATTGCAATGCGTCCGTGAGTCCTCGTTCGAGCTCTTCTTTGTACAGCTGTAGTATCTGTGGTGCGTTCATTATTATCCTTCGGGCGGAGGGAATTTCACCACGCCCAACTTCTCTGCAGCTTGTACCAATTCCGCGGCGCTGTGCGCCCCCAATTTCGTCATTAGCCGGGCGCGATGACTGCGCACCGTATGCAGGCTCCTCATCATCACGTTGGCGATCTCGCTGTTTTTCTTCCCCTCAGTGATAAGCTGCAACACCTCCCGCTCGCGGGGTGTGAGCAGATTGCGCGTCACGACGGGATGAGGTTCCACAAGGAAGTACTTCCCTCCTGAAACAACAGTGTGGATTGCCCCGATCAGCTGCTCGGGGGCATCATCCTTGAGAACATACCCCGATGCACCGTGCTCCCAAGCCGCAGCAACGTACGCATTATCCGAGAACATCGACAAGATGATCACCCTTGTTTGCGGGGAGACCCTCTTAATCTTCAGCATCGCATCGAGGCCGTTTAGGAGCGGCATCGATATATCAACGAGTGCTACATCCGGTTGAAGGGCTTTCACCTTCTTCGCGAGGTCTCGTCCATCCTCTGCTTCGCCAACAACGCAGATGGAGCCATCCGCAGTAAGGAGCGCAGATAACCCTCGACGCACCAAGGTATGATCGTCAGCGAGCACCACCCGTATCGGTTTCATCTTCTGATCATACAAAGTGTATCCTCAACCGAGAAAGCGTGAAATAGGGCAGATGTACTAACTTGCAGCGATGATTGTTCGCCGCGCATGTACGATCAGCCCTGCCTCGGTATGAATGTCAAGCTTATCCATCAACTGTTGACGATGGTGTTCGACGGTCTTCTGGCTGATTGAGAGGATAGTAGCGATCTGTTCATTCGTCTTCCCTGCACCGATCAAAGAAATGACCTCGCGCTCGCGTTTGGACAAGGGAGCGGAGATCTTCATTATTTCCCCCCCTGCAACAGCCATAATTGCTTCAACAAGATCTTCCGGCAAGGAGGCTTTGGAGACGAGGCCTTGCGCTCCGCAGTCCACCGCCTTCTGCAGATACTCAGGCTCATCGTGCATGGAGATGAGGAGGACGTGCGCTGCGGAACATGCCGCACGTATGCGCGGGATCGCGTGAAAGCCATCGAGACCAGGCATGGCGATGTCAAGCAGGATCACATCGGGTCGCACTTTCTCGGAAAGAGCAATTGCGCTATTTCCGTCACTGGCTGTTCCAACAACTTCAATCTCCGAATAGGCTGAAAGGAGCTTGGCTAAACTAGCACGAACAAGGGTGTGGTCATCGACGATCGCTACGCGTACGCGCTTCACAGGGCACCTCCACGGTGATCCGCATCCCCTCCCCTGGGGCAGAGGAAATTGTCATCCTGCCTCCAACCAAACCCACACGTTCCTCTATTCCATGCAGGCCAAGGCCTAGCGGTTTCTTTGCAGGAATCCCGATTCCATCGTCCTCGACAGTGACAATCACTGCACTGTTGCTTCTGCGCAGGACTACCTTTACCTGATGGGCATGCGCATGACGTTCGACGTTTGTTAGCGCCTCGCGAATAACGTAGAAAAGGAGGCTTTCCATGTCTGAGTTTAAGCGGAAGTCATCCTCCAAATCGGTCACGACTTCAAGATTCGTCCCTCCCTCCACCATCTGCACCAGACGACGGATAGAAGGGGCAAGGCCGAGATCGTCAAGGAGCGGGGGGCGCAGGGAATAAGCGAGGGTGCGTGTCTGCGCGATCGCCTGATCGACGATCGCCACAATCTCTTGTGAACGATCGTTTTCGATATCGTTCCTCATCGAAGCAAGCTGGAGTTTCACGGCGGCAAGCGACTGGCCAAGATTGTCATGCAGCTCGTGTGCAATGTGCTGCCTCTCCTCGTTCTGCACGGACACGAGGCGCAGGGAGAGTTCAGAGAGCCTCTGTCGCTGTTTGGCGAGGACCCTGTTCTTGCTTTGGTAGATGTTCGAGAATGAGCGCACCGTGTAAGTAAGCACTCCATAGATTGTCGCGGTGCCGACAAGGATCGTAGTTAGGTTGTAGGATAGTCCTGTATGGGCCATTCCCATCCCCGGGAAGAGGAAGCAATGCGGGAGTATCCCCGCGTACTCGAGCATCACCACCAGTGCGTAGAGAAGGACGACCAGCCCGGTAACAAGGTAGCCCTGCGCTTCGGGGAGGAAGAAGTTAGCATAGATCACGGTGAATATGTAGAAGCCG
>JAYEFP010000267.1:0-4257 GCA_034715975.1 Candidatus Bipolaricaulota bacterium
AACCGCGACCACGACTCAGGTAGAGAAGAAACTAACGGTTCCATCTTCTCAGGGATCAGATTAAATGTGTAAACGTTGCGCACCAGATGCCGGAATCGCCGTAATTCATCAAGCGCTGACGCGCTCTCATCACTTATGAGCGCTGGTCGCGTTTGTTGTATGTCCTTGGTCATCCGTTGGAGCAAATCCTGATGCCAGCTTTCGCTGGTTGCCAGTTCGCGATCACGGTCTATGTGTCTGGCGATTAGTTCAAACAAACGCTCGACCCCGGAATAGAAGCCATGGAGGTTCAGGGCCACGGAATCCAGGTATACGTCCTGTTGATTGGTTGAACGTCGAGCACCCTTCCAGGCGTGGCGCACACGCCCGATCAGTCGATCTAGATCAGGCACTTCGCCTCGAATACGTTCGGACAGCTCCCGATAGACTGTGGTCATAGGTCTATTCCGTCTCGTTCAATGGCCTGCCGCAGAGACTCCCGGGCTGCTTCAATCTCAACCAAATCTACTGACCGATCACCAATGACTTCCTCCACCATTCTCCACGCTTGCCAATAATCCTTGGGAGCTAGCCCTTCGACGGCCATGTCTACATCGGAGTCAGGCATAAACCAGGCTGAATGGGCTAACGAGCCAAATACTACCACCCTTCGGACTGCAAAGCGGGATTTCAGAGCCGCCGCCGCCTTATGCACACGCGTCAATAGCTGCTTACGTGTCTCTTCTACTTCAGGCCTAACGGTAACGGGCTCTAATCGCCGCGAAGCTGCTTCTACATAGTGCTTCCATCCCTCACGGGTCAATTCCAAGGCGGTTGGCATAGTTTACCTCTCTGATATATCTTTTGCCTCTCTCACTAAACGCCACAGACTTAATTCTAGCTCCGTTTTTCGAAATCCGCAATCACAAAACACTTATTACAGTTGCCTTAGATCCCGCTTACGACAGTCCCCTCTGTTTCTCCCGTTCTCCTTCGGCTGGTCCCACACCCAAGAACCAGGGACTAGCTCCTTGTCCTCATCCCTTGGTCCTTACATCTTCCTTGTGCTTCAGTGCACGTATCAGCCCATTTAGCATCTTGCTCGCGCTTTCATACCCTGTTTCCAACCGCTTTTCTCCCGCAGAGGCCTGTCTGCTGGTATTTGGCAGACAGGGCGTGGAGAATATCATTCCGTGTTCCGCCTCCCGCAATCGGATGTAACGGGCGTCCGCTTCCTTATCATACCTGGCTTTCATCGTGCATCCCCCGATGAATACCCAAATGTTTCCCCTTATCCTTGCGAACGCCTGGAAAAGAAATTTTCGAGATCGGTTCGAAATTCCCTCAAGGCCATTTCGATGTTCTCCACCAGCGGCTTTAACTTCCGCCAATCGATCTCAAACGTGTAAGAATGTCGAAAGAAATGCCGGAATCCTAAGTAAGGCTCGAGGATTCCCACCGTTTGCTTTCTCAAGATCGACGGCCTGTGCCCTTTCACCTCACCTTCCATACGTCTTAGCAGGGACCTATGCCATCCCTCGCCCACGGGTACACTCTGGTCGACCTCCTCGGCAAGTCGTTTCAATACATTTTCAATCCCATTATAGAAACTGTGTAGAAGAGCACCCAATGCGGCTTTGTCTCTATACGTAGGAATTGAGGAACCGATCTCTTTTACTGCTTCCTTGATCTCGGATACGACGCGCTCAAGATCGGAAAAATCGGACTCTATTTCTACTCTCAGCAAAGAGATATCACTTTGTCTCATAAAGCAGTTCACCTTCCCTCTCTATGCGACTGCGCAGGGTCCCCTTAACTTCTTTCATATCTACGAGGTCGATACTTTCCCCAGTTGTAAACAAGAGCTCCCCTAGAACCTTGAAGAATTGGCCAGGTGGAATCCCTTCACAAGCTAGGTCGATGTCAGAATGCCTGCCACGTGTCCCTCTTGCTGTTGATCCAAACAGAACGATCCTCTTCGCCCCACGCTCCTTCAAGATATCAATCGCAGCCTGTAGCCCACGCTCCTTGTCCATTCCTCAACTCACCTCCGTTCTCCATAAGGTTCCACATTGGGGCTCCGGGTTCTGACCTTCATTCTTAGGGTATTGGTCTTCACCCATTGAGGCAAATCCTGATGCCAGCTTTCGCCGGTTGCCAGTTCGCGATTACGGTCTATGTGTCGGGTTTTGCTGGAATCCGCAATCATTTTCTCCCGCGGAGGCCTGTCTGCCTCCTGCCTGTCCTTCGGACGCAGACAGGCACCGGCACAGGCAGACGCAGACAAGCCTATACGCGACATTCATGACCCGGGCGAGCTTGATCGTCTCTCGTCGTATACCGAAAAGTGACAGTGCTTTCACTTTTCTGACTCACGTACCCGTTCGTGAACCATGCGATAGACCCTCCCTCGTTCTCTTTTACCTATTCCCCAGATTCTAACCTTCTTCTCCGATTCAACGATCTCATAGATGATTCGATACTTGTTCCCGTAGAAATGAAGAGATCTGTACCCAGTTAAATCATAGCCCATCTTATGGCCGTTCAGCCCGTGGAATACCCCCCTCTCAGTTATTCCATAGGCCAAGGATGCTTCTAATTGTGGCTTCTCCTTCAGTTTACGAAATTGACCCTTGACCAGCCGCTGAATCGATGGATCCAGCTTCTCATAGTCGTCCTTGACTAAGAACTTGCCCCATACTAATCGATACTCTCTCGGCTTGGGCATCTATAGTGTAGTGAGGTCAATCTCTTCCTCGTCGCCGGGCGCGCTTCGACGGACATCTAATTCCTTGGCCAGGATAGCATGATCCAGGAGTTCCTCTAGTTCATCGATCCTGCTTTTGAGAGCCTCATAGTCATCGATATCTAGGATCACCGCCCGTGGGGTAGAATTTTTGAATATGAACCAAGAATGCCCTTTAGCTTCCTCCAAATACTTAGAGAGGTTCTTTCGCGCGTCTGTAGTGGATATGACGTGTTCTTTTGCAACCTCGATCCCCATAATTTGTACCTCCTTAGCACGCCCATTCTAGTGCTCAAATGGAGTCGCTTCAAGTACATCAATCTGTTACTCTAGACGGAAACCACATGCTTTTTCTCTCGCCCGTTCGTTGTCCAACAACGTGGCAGTCTGCCTGTTCTGAGAAACGAACAGGGTGCACACGCTACAAAGGCAAAACCTTTAAGACGCTGAGATCGCTGAGGAGTCATCAGTCTCCAGTCTAGAGTCTTCAGTCTAGGACCCAACCTTAATCCCTAATCCATCAATCCTTACCCCGTGTCGCCTTTTCGCTGTTGTTGCCGCCATTTACGATTTACCATTTACTATTCACTGTTTCCAGGCCATTCACCATTCACTGTCTCTTGTCCATCACCGCTTGCCGACCTCTGCGAGGAGCACAAGCCTTTTCTCGCGCAGAGGCCTGTCTGCTGGTATTTGGCAGACAGGGCGTGGAGAACAGCGTCTTAAGGCCTTGAAACACTTATTAATTCTTGGCTTTCCTCTGCGTCTCTGCGTCTCTGCGCGATATCGCTTCTCCTATGCCTTTTCTCCCGCAGAGGCGCTGAGAATATCATTCTTCGAGGCCATTGACACACCGCGTGATCCCGGCTTTCATCAAGGCTTCGCCGAAATTTAGCAGATACCCGAGTTTGCACCCTGTCAGTCGCAGATATGTCTGGACTTGCTTCTTGTGTGCCGCACTTGCGTGCTCAACGGACTTCAGTTCTAGGATGACTTTGCTATCGACGATGATGTCCGCCCGGAACCCTTCGTCAAACCTGATGTCCTTGTACTGGATCGCCACGGGGACCTGACGCTCGACATTCAGCCCCCGATCCTGCAATTCCCGCACCAGGACCACTTCGTACACGGTTTCGAGAAGTCCCGGGCCAAGCTCGCGATGCACGGTAATGGCCGACTCAAGCACTATTGTCCCTATCTCGTTTTCTGTCATTTTCTGTGTCCCTGCGTCTCTGCGGGAGACCATCTTTTATTCTTCTCCCGCCAAGCTACTACATCCGGTAAAAGCAAGCAAATGCTTCTCTCCCGCAGAGGCGCTGAGGCGCAGAGAAAAGCATACTCCAGGCCATTGACATACCGCTAAATCTAGTCATGAGACAAGACCAGACAGAGATCAAGCTTGTTTCTGTCGTTCCCTGCGTCTCTGCGGCTCTGCGCGAGAAAGAAAGCATCTAGGGTCAAACCTTCATTCTTAGGATTTTCGTCTTCATTCATTGGCGGTTTCGTTGTTCGTGGTGTATGAATCACCTGCA